>SVJC01000038.1 GCA_015069215.1 Oscillospiraceae bacterium | reverse complement strand
TAAGGATCATGATCATTCTGTCAACGCCGGGAGCCATTCCTGCATGCGGAGGAGCACCAAACTGGAATGCATTGTAGAGCGCACCGAACTTGGTCTTGAGCTCTTCCTCGGAATAGCCTGCGATCTCGAATGCCTTCTTCATGATCTCCAGATCATGGTTTCTGACGGCACCGGAAGAAAGCTCTATGCCGTTGCATACGATGTCATACTGGTAAGCAAGGATCTCACCGGGTTCTTTTGTATTAAGCGCCTCAAGGCCGCCCTGCGGCATTGAGAACGGGTTGTGGGTGAAGATGTACTTGTGTGTCTCGGGATCCATTTCGAACATCGGGAAATCGTTGACGAAGCAGAATCTGAAAGCATTCTCTTCGATCAGGCCGAGTCTTGCGCCGAGCTCGTTGCGGATCTTGCCGGAGCACTCATTTGCACGTGCTTCGTTGTCAGCAATGAAGAAGATCGTATCGCCTGCTTCAAGGCCTGCGAGTTCCTTAAGCTCAGACTTCATGTCATCAGGGATGAACTTGTCGATAGGTCCCTTGTAGCTCATGTCCTCAAGGACTTCGAGGTAGCCTAAGCCGCCCATTCCGAGGTCATCCTGGGCAAACTTGAGCATCTTTTCGTGCTGGCCCTTTGAAAGCTTTGCATGAACGTTGATCGCACGTACAGTCTTTCCCTGGAAAGCCTTGAATGTGCATCTTGAGAAAAACTCTGATACGTCGATGATCCTGAGCGGGTTTCTGAGATCGGGCTTATCCGTACCGAATTCGAGCATTGCCTGCTTGTAAGGGATTACCGGGTAAGGAGCAGCCGTAACCTTAGCGCCTGCGGGAGCAAACTTCTCGAAAGCAGCCGTGAGGACTTCCTCACCTGCCCTGAAGACGTCTTCCTGTGTAGCGAAACTCATCTCGAAGTCGAGCTGATAGAACTCTCCCGGAGATCTGTCTGCCCTTGCATCCTCATCTCTGAAGCAGGGAGCGATCTGGAAATACTTATCGAATCCGGAGACCATGAGGAGCTGCTTGAACTGCTGAGGTGCCTGCGGAAGCGCATAGAACTTGCCCTTGAACTTTCTTGAAGGAACGATGTAGTCTCTCGCGCCCTCAGGTGAAGAGCTCGTAAGGATAGGAGTCTGGATCTCAAGGAATCCCATCTCGGTCATCTTCTGTCTCAGGAAAGCGATTACCTGTGATCTGAAAACGATATTGTCCTTAACCTTCTGGTTACGCAGATCGAGATATCTGTACTTGAGTCTTACGTCTTCCCTGATCTCCTTGGAGGTCATGATCTCGAAAGGAAGCTGTGTATAGACCTTTCCGAGAACATCTACCTTATGAGCCTCGAGCTCAATGGTACCCGTAGCGATCTTGGGATTGTATGTCTCCTCATCCCTGTGCTCGACAAGTCCTACGACAGAGATGCACTCTTCCTTGACCAGACCGTCAAGAAGGCTGGTGTCGCGCATGACGACCTGAAGCGTGCCGTACATGTCTCTCAAGTCGATGAATGAGACGCCGCCGTGATCTCTGATGTTCTCGATCCAGCCGCATACTCTGAGTTCGGTTCCGACATCCTGCTCTGTAAGCTCGTTGATGTACTTGTCTCTGTAGATGTTACTCATATCCGTTCCTTTCTATTCGGGAATAAACAAAAACGCCCCGAACTTAAGCTTTCTTAAGTTCAGGACGAACAAAACATGTCCGCGGTGCCACCTGATTTACTCCGCAAAAGCGGAATCTCTTTATACCGGTATGCTGGTGGAGTTGTTATTCGTCGCCGGCCTCTTTCCGCTCTGCCTTTCAGCCCGGGGGCAAAGCTCTCTGAAGGCGAAAAACCGTGACTACTGGGGTCTCCGTCATCGCAATTAACGGGAAGATAGTACATCATTTAAAAGCCCGTTGTCAACTAATAAAATATTGAGTCTTTAGGGATTATACCTGCCTCTGGCATTTCTGAAGAGGATCTTCAGAAGATTGCCGTTGCCCTTGAAGAAGCTTATCTTGGTAGGCGTCTTCTCTTTTGCGGGATAGACCCTGGAAACAGGGATCTCGCAGGCTTTCATTCCGATCTGCGTTGCCCTGACGGACAGATAGGCCAAAAGCTCATATGTCATGAAGATATCCCTTAGCGGTTTGACCCGTTCATCTTCAAGATAACGCCTGGAATATCCTCTGTATGCATTTGTCGTATCAGTAAATCTCTGATGTGCCGTAAGCGAGATCACGGGTGCATGAAGGAGTCTTACCGCCAGCCATCTGACAAAGGGAGTGTTCTCCGCGTGTCCGCCTTTGACGAAACGTGAACCCTGGATAAGGTCAAAACCCTCTTCAAGCTTCGAGATGAACGAAGGCACGTCTTCAATGCTGTCCTTGTTGTTTCCGTCTATGGTGATTATGCCTTTGTAGCCGTTCTCAAGCGCCCACCAGATGCCCATCCTGAGCTGTGCTCCCTGCTTGCCCTCATCCTTCTTGACCAGCAGAGCATTAACACCCAGTGATCTGAGAAGGTCATCTTCAGTCGAACCGTCCGTCGATCCGCCGTCACAGATCACTATGTCCGCAACATCCGGGATATTGTGGTCCTTTGCCCTTTTGAGTTCGGTGATGATGCGCTCACCCTCATTTATTATCGGAATGAGGACAATATAGTCGCTTTTCTTTTCGCTGTACCGGGTACACTCGAATCTCGGGACACCCGGCTTCTTCTCATATAACATCTTTGCATCTCTCACCGAAAAGATCTGATACGTATTCCATTATCTCTTTTATCTTTCCGGTATCATCCTGTTTCTTCATCTCGATGGAAACAAACCCGCCATAGTTCACTTTTAAAAGCAGATCCCTTAAGTCTTCATGGATCTTTCTCTTCACGACAGGCTCAAGATAAGGTTCGCTTATGTGAACGTGATTTATGATCTCCGGCTTCTCATAAAGGACCGTCAGATCCTCGCCGTTTTCGATCACGGTCCCCATGTCGAGATTGAGTTTGAAGCCTTCTGAATCCACCTCGGAAATAAGATCCAATGCATCCTTGGTCGTGTTGATGTAATTCGTGCCGTAGATCCCCGGATTAGGCTCCATTGCGATTACCGTTCCGTTATCTTTTGCGAATTCTCCCAGGTGTCTGAAAAATTCCACTGCCACGGCTTTGTCCGCTCCCTCAGGCATTATCCTGTTTTTAGGGCAGCCAAAGACAAGATTGCCGCAGCCTATGTTCTTTGCGAAGATAATTGCTTTTTCCGTGTATGACGTTAGTTCACGGCGTTCAGATTCGCTGTCAAAGATCTTTTCCGTTCTGCCGTACCAGATCGACTGCATCGAAGGTATGGCAAAACCGTAACGGTTTCTCATATCAAGCATGAAGTCTCGTGCCTCAGGGCACCTGTCGTACGGCGTTTCAGGGAAGATCCTTGTAGGAGCTATCTCAAGCCCGGTAAAGCCAAGCTCTTTCATAAACGAATAGATCGTCTCATCGTTTTCAGAAGACCAGGCAATGTTGGATATCGATAATCTGATCATGTTATGTCACCTTAAGCCTTCTTCGAAGTCATGGACAGCACAAAGCGTCTGATACCTTCAAGGACTTCTTCCTTACCGCAGATATATCCGTCTTTTCCTCCGAAAAGTTCAGAATACTTGGTCCTGAAATCGTAACAGACAGGCGTGTTACTAAGCTCATTTTCAAATTCACTGCCGGTAACGAATCTGTACACTTCGGCCGCGCTTACGGGCTCGGTCGCGGGATGCCATAAAGTGATGCCGTTTTCGAGCGCGGTATTGATGGCCTTCCAAAGGTTTCCAAGATCATAGAACTGATATACGTTCCTGCTGTCAGTAAAGTTCAGCGCAGTGAAGCCAAGCTTTCTGAACAGGTCCTTGAGCATTTCCCTGTCGTCTTCGGGTACATCGGCCTTATAAAAACCGTTATCCAGAAGCCTGTAGCAGTTCTTAAGGACAGGTTCTTTTGCTGAC
The DNA here is from genome assembly GCA_015069215.1 of Oscillospiraceae bacterium. Lineage (GTDB taxonomy): Bacteria > Bacillota > Clostridia > Saccharofermentanales > Saccharofermentanaceae > Saccharofermentans. The sequence continues at coordinate 14,879 of SVJC01000038.1, read as the reverse complement.
AGTTCTTCAAACTTATCAGCACGGAGCATGCCGGGAATGACGTTTATGAGATCATATATGAAGTTCTTCTTTATGTTTTTCCCGAAGAGCCCCGGAAGCCTTATTATCAGGGCATCAGGGAACTCTTCCCTTACCTGTTTTTCCAGAAGGTAACGGTTTAATCCGTAAGGCTGAAGACCTTCTGTCTCGATCACGACATCTTCATCTGCCTTGTCGGGATCTTTGATGACATCAACAGTCGAAATGAGGACCAGCTTCTTTGGCCCGATCTTCATGATGTTGTCATAGGCTTCCGCTATGAGCTCATAGTCTTTTTCAGGTTCCTTGTTTGCAAGGAACTTCTCTGCCCTAAGGCCCGCATATATAAGCAGATCAGGCTTTGTACCGAATGAATCTTTGATGTTTTTGGTGTTGTATCCTGAGAAATCTCCGGCAGCATAGATGTTGCTTCCCACAAATCCCGTATATCCGACAAGAGCCTTATTCATAGTGTCACCGCTTATTTCGTAAGTTTTTCTATGCTCTCGATGATGTAGTGCTTACGCTTGAAGACCATATCAACGATTATCTGGAGATATTTGATTATTATCGTAAGGATCCCGAACAGGCCGAAGAACGCGACTGACAGGAACAGGAGCGTCGTAGTCCAGCCTTCGATAGGATTGCCGAGCAGGAAAATGAGCAATGTATAGATGATCATGGTCAGCGAGATCACTATCATGACAGTCGTCATAAATATCGAGAATCTGAATCCGACTTCAGTGAACAGGATCAATGTGTCAACCGCCAGCCCGAACCTGTAATCGCTTTCCTTGCGGTTCTTCTTTTCACGTTCTGCAGGTCTGACATCATATTTAAGAGTATCCAGCTTCATGCCGCTCGCGATATAAGCAGCCTTACGGTACGGGATGGTCTTGATCATTGATTCGATCCTGTTGATCGCCCGTCTGCTAAGGATCCTGAAGCTTTCCGTTGAAAGCTTGTATGAGACTGATGTATTTGATTCGAAAAGACTGTAGAACAGCCTTGAAGAAAGCTTGGCTTTCCTGTTTGGCGAAGCACTGACGATATCAAAACCGGTCAGGGCATGTTCATAGATCTTCATGATCATGCTTTCATCATAATCCATTACGGTACTGTCAAACTCGAAAACGAAATCACCGATCGATATGTCAACACCTGCGTTCATGGCAAGTTCAAGGCCGTGAAAACAGCCTGTGTTAACTATTGTGATGCAAACAGAATCAATCTCAGAAGAAAGCTTTTTGATCACGTCAACACTTCCGTCATCGGAAGCGTCATTTACGCATATGATCTCCGAATTCTCGAAATTCTGATCGAGAACTTTTATAAGGGTCCCGAGGAAACCTGCTATGCGGTTCCCGGCATTATGGACATAAACGACAGCCGAGACAAAACAGCTTTCTTTATTATTCATCGTCTAAAACCTCGTTTAAATCATATATTGTATTGATCTTCCCTGACAAGACTCCCACGAAAGAAGGTTCTTTGGAATAAGTCCTGATGACCGTCGGCCTGGAATCGGTGATCTCCGAACTCATGAGTATCGGCTTCATCGAAAACAGTGACTGCTTATACTTGAACTCATAGTTATCAAGCATGTATTTTCTGGCAAGACCTGCCATGTAAGGCCAGGCGGATTCCGGCCTTGCAGGGCATGAATTACAATTGCCGAGTCTTTCAAGAGTGCAGTGTCCTTGACTCTTTTCCACACAGGCAAACCCGCTGATATCACCAAAGCTCGTGTTGTGCGGAGTAAACGTAACGGATGTCAGTGAATGAAGTCCTGTTTTCCCGAACGGCATTATTGAGAAAAAAGGCCCGTCCATGACCGTAAAGCCAATGTCTTTGAGGTCGTCATTAACTTCACAGAGAATGATCTCGCAAAGCTCATACTTTATCTTGAATCTCTCAAAGCCCGCGATATCAAGTATCTGGTTAGCGCCTGCATAAGCCGCGTTTAACACAAAGCCCGACTCAAACGAATCACCTGATTCCAGCCCGATAACAAAGCTCTTGCCATCTTTTTCTATGGTCTTTATCTTAGCTCCGTAACGGATCTCAAAAGCAGATCCGAATTTCTCAAGTTCAGCCAGGAAATAGTCTTTCAGTATCATCGCATCATAGGTGCATTCCCTGGTCCTGAATACTCCGTCGCACATTCCGCTCTTGAAGTAGTTGCCGGCACAGAGCTCCTCACAGGGTATGCCTGCAGCCTTGCAAAACTCAAGGAACTGCTTTCTGTCAGACCACGAATAGTTAACGGACGTGGCGTATATCTGATCGAACTCACTGTTGATGCAGAATCCGAAATCCTTTATGAAACGTTCGTAATACTCCGCGGTTTTAAGTGCGGTGGAAAGAGACCTCGGGTAATGATAACCCTGATGGACTCTTGCCTGGTTAATGAAAGTGGCTCTGGAAAACGGCTTTTCATCGCACTCAAGCACGAGGATCTTCTGTCCCTTACGACAGCAGTAAAGCGCGGAATATAGTCCGTATAATCCGCCTCCGATTATGATCTTGTCGTACTTACCCATCGGCCACTTCCTTTTCGCTTATCATCATTTGACAAAATGAAAGATCAGGCTGTATGAAGCTTTATTCTGCTTCATCTCTTTTTTGATTCCCAGACAAATATGATTTGAAACAGCATTAAGAATACAATACAAACAAGTCTGTGTTAAGCCTAGATCAAACAGCACAAAATTGATATGCCTATGATCAAAAGAATGTGATTTTGCAAGGATAAGCCACGAAAGGACCGATAACAACTGCAATAGTACAAGAGCCAAATGAGTGCGATGATCTTTCTTAAATATCAATCTGTCAAAAACAAGCATTATTATCGAGAGCAGTATTAAACAGAGTAAGAATTTGCTGTATGCGGAATCCCACAAATAAATTTTCATAACGTCCCAAACCGAAGCTTGAAGGGAGTCTTTGATTCTTTCATCAAAAAGCAAAGCATTTCCGAATGTCCGTTTACTTACGATGTTGTTTTTGAAAAACTCAAGGCCTTTCACCGGATTTCCTTCAAAGAATTCCCGGCTGATAATACAGACATGTGTCACAGCCGCAACAACAAAGCCCGAAAGCATGGATAGTCCTGAAAACAAAACACATTTAAAAAGGCTTCGGCGGGATTCTTTACATCCGACCCATTCTGCTGCCGGAAAAATGATCCCGGACAGCATGATCGTAGATAGATACTCATATCCGCACATGCATTTGACCAAAATGGCAAGAAAGAACAAAAGATACATCCATTTGCGTTTTTCAGGGAACTTTAAACAAAGCAATCCCAACAGCATAGGAATAAACCAGGTAAATTCAACCCAATAAAGATTCGGAGCAAAATTGATGAAGTAGGGCGAGGTAAGTAAAACAAACCAAAAAGCAACAGCAAAAAGTCCACCGTATATCCGCCCGGAATTGGCGGCAATAAAATACAAAACGGTCACCAGGATCATACAACATAAAAACCTGAGTATTCCAATGATCGCTGTTGTTCTTACAACATGAGCTATTCCTCTGAAAACAAATCCTTGAAGACCGATTTGTGACGGGTATTTCCAATATGTGTAATTATCCTCATTAATATCGGAACCCGGTTTCAGAAACTCAGAATAATCAGGAAAAGGATAGCCTTCGTCATCATCATCAATTGATCCTAGTCCGAAAGCACCAAGATTCCCTTCTGCATTATTAAAATCCATCAATATCGGATCCACGACCAGAGTTTCTGAATCAACTTGAAATGACTTATCAGCTGACACGAAAAGAAAAACTGAAGACAACAAGATCAATACAGCCGAAAGAACAATACGGTGCTTTTTCAGAAATAAACGGATTACTTCACCAGTCTTAATATCTATCACGGCTATCTTCTGCCTTTTTTCCCGCCGCGGCCGGATCTGCCGCCAAACGACTTAGGCTTGCCGCCCGGCCTTCCCTTTGAGAGTCCCTTAGACGGTCTGTAATCGCCTGTCTTACGCCCGCCCCTCGAAGGCTTTTCGCTCTTGTATGAGGATGAACGGCCTTTCTTCGCAGGTGTATTCTCAAACTCATCAGCAAATCTGAAATCAATACGGTTCAGCTCGGTATCAACATTATCAACGATGACGCTCATATGCTGACCGATGTTGATCACAGCGCCTCCCCTTGCACCTACAGCACGGTAACGCTGTTCATCGAAATAGTAGTGGTCGCTTAATGTCCTGAACGGAACAAATCCCTCGACAGAGCTGTCGAGCATGACAAAGCAGCCGGATTCTATGATCGATGACACCACGCCGTCGTAGCACTCGCCGACCTTGTCGGCCATGAACTCACAGACCTTGATGTCAACGGAAGCACGCTCCGCATCAACTGCGTTACGCTCCATCTCCGAAGACTGTTCTGCGGCTGCCTCAACTATCCCTCCGAAATGCGAGCGCTTGTTCTCGCCATGAAGGTGACTCTTGATTATGCGGTGGATCATCAGATCCGGATAACGCCTGATAGGGCTCGTAAAGTGGCAATAGTACTTGGACGCAAGCCCGAAATGGCCTAAGCATTCGGAAGAATAACGAGCCTTGGCCATTGAGCGCAGAAGCAGCTGGTCAAGGACCGGAAGTGCATCATCGTCGCCGATGGTATCCATGAAACGCACGATGTCAGCGGGCTGGATCTTTCCGGAAAGGCGGCCCATCGCGCCGTGGTATTTGGCAACGGACGCAAACCTTGCGATCTTGATCGGGTCCGGATCCTCATGGACACGGTAAACAAACGAATAGCTCATCGAGCAGTATGTCTTGGCGACAAACTCGTTCGCGCAGATCATGAAAGATTCTATGATGCCATGAACGAAGTTATGAGGTTCGGGCATGACCGCTTTGACGGTCTGATCCTCATTGAGGATGACCTTGGTCTCAGGGAACTCGAAGCGGAGCGCTCCCCTTCTCTCCCTCATCGACTTTAGGATCTCAGCGAGGACCTTCATTTTCGAGAGCATCGGAACGATGGGGCCATACTCTTCCTCATCGGAATCCTTGGGCTCTGTTAAGATCCTGTAGCACTCGTTATAGCTCATGCGGGCATCACTGTGGATGACACTCTCGTATATCTTTCCGTCATATGTGCTTCCTTCGCGGTCAACAATCATCTCACATGTCATGGTAAACCTGTCAGCCTTCGGATTAAGGCTGCAGATGCCGTTTGAGAGCTTCGGCGGAAGCATCGGGATAACGCGGTCAACAAGATAAACGGACGTGGCACGCGAATATGCCTCAGCATCAAGCGCAGTCTTCTCACGCACATAGTTGGAGACATCTGCAATGTGTACATAGAGCCTGAAGTTGCCGTTACGCAGTTCCTCGAGCGAAATGGCGTCATCGAGGTCCTTGGCATCCTCTCCGTCTATCGTTATTGTCAGAAGGTCTCTTAAGTCCTTTCTGCCGGCTGCTATCTCCTTGTTTACCGTTTCTTCGTCCAGACTCGGGCTTACGGGCTCGACTTCCTTAAGGACAGCCTCAGGGAACGTCGGTGACAGGCCGAACTGCCTGAGGACAGTAAGCATGCGGACGTCGTTGTTGCCTATGTCGCCCAGAACTTCCTTAATGGTTCCCCTGAGTTCACCCTTTCCAGCTTCGGGATTCAGGATCTCGCATACGACCGCCATCTCAAAAGGCGCACCGTTCAAATGGTTCTTATCGATCACTACGGCTCCGAAATCGGTTTCCCTGAAAGCAGGATCAGGCAATACCACACCGCCTGTTCCGTGCTGACGCAGTATTCCTATTACCTGGTTCTTGACCTTCAGGGGGCCTCTGGCCTCAAGGTCGCCAATACACTGAGGCGAGGTGCTTTCAATGGCCATGGCCTGGATCTCCCTGTTCCTTCTTCTCTGGGCCGCGCTCATATTCATGGCAGAACGTGATCTTTTCCTGCCGCCTTCAAAGCTTTCATTATCTGTATATCTGGTCATAATCGATCTCCAATAGTAATCGCCTTATTTCTTATTGATATATTACTACAAAAAGCCGATAAAAAAGCCTTCCGGTCAAATGACCGAAAGGCCCCATCATTTGCTTTGCTTAAAACCTTACCAAGCCTTTGCTATAGCGAGGTACAGTACAATGGATACGATCGCAAAGAGAACGCTGCAGATAACTGTCCAACGCTTAAGCTGCTCATCGAGCGTCCTTCCCTTTGCCTTTCCGTAGTAAGACTCTGTCGAGCCGCCGCCGACAACACCCATACCCTGATCGTTACCTTCCTGAACAAGGAAAAGGATGATGATTGCTACCGCAAGAATTATATCGACTATAGCGAGTGCTATCTTCAAACCGGTCATCAGTTTAAGGCCTCCTATTTATATTATTCCGAATTTATTGCCGTTAGATAATAACACAGCGGTTTTACTTATGCAAACGGTTCTTTATCACCTTGAACAGCTCGTTCAGGATGAAAGGAACAAAAGCAAGCGGGACTATTACGCACCAGGAGAGGGGTGAGATCATGACATTTTTAAAGATCTTGTTTACTCCGGGGATGTAGATAACCGCGAGCAGCAAAAGGATGGAAACTCCGACCGAGATGTTCATCATCTTGTTGGAGAATATGCCGAGCTTAAATACAGAAACCCTTTCCGATCTTGCTGCAAATGCCCTGAAAAGCTCAGCGCAGATGAGAGTTGCAAAGGCGACTGTCCTTGCGACGTCTATCTGTCTGACGGCACTGCCGTCCAAAACTCCGCTGAAGAAGAAAGAACTGCCCTTGTTAACGCTTGCGAGTGTTGCGAGGAAAGCTCCCGCCACTGCAAGGAAGATACCGACAGCCTGAACTCCGACTGTCATCAGCATTTCCTTGTTGATGATAGGCTCGTTCTTGGCTCTCGGAGGCAGCTTCATTATTCCGGGTTCACCCTTCTCACGGCCAAGTGCAAGAGCCGGGAACGAGTCTGTTACAAGATTGAGCCAGAGCAGCTGGATAGCAGTCAGCGGCGCTGCAATGCCGAAGAACGGAGAGCCCTCGCTTCCGCCGGGAATGAGCGAAAGGATAAAGATGACCAGGATCTCACCGATGTTGCACGAGAGCAGGAAGCTTACGAACTTGCGGATGTTGGAATAGATGATCCTTCCCTGCTCGACCGCTTTGACGATGGTTGCGAAATTGTCGTCCATCAGTATCATGTCGGCTGAATTCTTGGAGACGTCCGTACCGGTAATACCCATGGCCACACCAATATCGGCAGCCTTGAGCGCCATTGCGTCATTAACGCCGTCACCGGTCATTGAAGTAATGTGATTATTTGCTTTGAGGGCTTCAACGATACGGACCTTATGCTCAGGTGAGACTCTGGCATATACGGCAGTAGTCTCAACGACCTTGCGGAGTTCCTCATCAGACATCCTGTTGAGTTCCTCACCGGAATATGCATCCTGGTGCGCCTCGTCACGCATCTCGAGATGGTCTGAGATGGCAACCGCGGAATCCTTGAAGTCTCCGGTGATCATTACAGCCCTGATACCTGCCTCTTTGCAGACTGCGATTGCATCCTTGGCTTCCTTGCGTGCAGGATCGATCATACCGATAAGACCGATGCAGACAAGATCTCTCTCATCCTCGAAATCAGCAACGCATCCTGCCGGGTGCTCCTTGTAAGCAAATGCGAGCACACGGATGGCCTGGATGGCAAAGTTATGGTTGGCTTCCTTGATCCTCTTTAGATACTCGGGCGTCATGTCATGCTCGCCGTCAACGTCAAGATACTTGGAACATCTTGAGAAAACAACGTCAGGAGCACCCTTTGTGAAAGCAACCCAGCCGTCAGGCGAGATTCCCGAGTGATAAGTTGTCATGAGCTTACGGTCGGAATCGAAAGGCAGCTCTGTCTCACGGGGGAATTTGAGCATCGTCTCGCCGCGCTCCATACCGGCCTTCATGCCGAGAGTCGTGAGTGATCCTTCGGTAGGATCTCCGATGCAGTAGTATTCTCCGTTGTCGTTCCTTACGATCGGAGCGTCATTACAGAGGACCGCTGACCTGATAAGCGTTGTAACGACATTGTTGAGCTCTAATTTGTTGCCGTCCTTGTCAAGGATGTCACCCTTGGGCTCATATCCGCCGCCCTTTACTTTTATCTCGTTCCGGCCGTCAAACATTACCTTAACGGTCATCTGGTTCTGTGTAAGCGTACCTGTCTTGTCCGAGCAGATGACATCAACGCATCCGAGAGTCTCAACGGCAAGCAGACGCTTGACGATAGCATGGTTCTCGGCCATGGTGGTCATGCCGATGGAAAGAACGATGGTAACGACAGCCGCAAGTCCTTCAGGGATCGCAGCAACAGCTAGCGACACGGCAGTCATCATAGCTTCAGACCACTCCTGATTCTGGACAAACCTCTGTACCAGAAGGACTACGATACATACCGCAATGCAGACAGCGGCAAGGATCTTACCGAGACTTGAAAGGTTCTTCTGAAGCGGAGTAGCCTCATCTTCGATGCTCGTGAGCTTGTTTGCGATCTTTCCGAGCTCCGTGTCCCTGCCGGTAGCGACAACGACGCCCTTTGCCCTTCCGTATGTTACAACGGTACCCATGAAGAGCATGTTCTTGCGGTCACCTATGCCGCAGGCATCAGGACATACGACGTCAGCATCCTTCTCAACGGGAACTGACTCTCCCGTAAGAGAAGATTCCTCAGCCTTGAGTGATCTTGAGGTAAGGAGTCTTAAGTCTGCGGAGATCGAGTCACCTGCATCGATCGCTATGATGTCTCCGACAACGATGTTCTCAGAATTCGTAAGGATGGTCTCGCCGTTCCTGATGACCTTAGTCTGCGGAGCGCTCATCTTCTTGAGCATTGCAAGAGCCTGATCAGCCTTGCCTTCCTGATAAACGCCCAAAACGGCGTTAAGTATGACAATGGCCAGGATCACGATGACATCGATCCATTCAGTAAATCCGCCGCCGCTCTTCACTGCCATGAAGGCCGAAAGTCCGGCAGCCGCGATCAGTATGATCGTCATGGCATCAGCAAACTGCTGAAGGAAGCGCTTCCAAAGCGGAACCTTTTTCTCTTCGCCCAACGAGTTGGGACCGTTCTTTGCTAACCTCTGAGAAGCCTCATCAGCGGAAAGGCCCTTGACACGGTCCGTTCCGAGTTCTTTGATTATTTCTTCAGACGTTCTTGAATAAGCGTTTTCCATAGAAAAAATCCCCCAAAACGCTCAATATTATAAACAATTAAGAAAAAAAAGAAAGCTCTTTGCTCAAATATCAAACACTGTACTTTTTGAGATATTCCTGATACTTCTTATCATCTGATTGTTTACGCTGCTTGAAATCGTGCATGTATGTATCGGGAGCAGGATCGCCGATAGCCTTAAATCTGTATGCGATGGCGGCAACATTGAGACTGTGCTCTGCAATCCTGACGCAGCTGTACAGAATGTCATTGAAGACGAAGCCCTGTTCTGTCGTGCAGATACCGGCTGCAAGCCTTTCAACGTGATTGGCCTTGAAACGGTCGCACATTTCACTGATGACGATCCTCAGAGGAGCAATGTCTTCTGCATGCTCGGCATTGGCAGACAGATAGCAGTCCAACGCCATGGTATAGATGTCATGGACCGCAGGAATGATTTTGCCCAACTCTGCTTTGGCAGCATCCGAGAACTCAAGATGTTTGTTTGCTATCTCTTCCGAAGAATCAGACAGATAGTTCGCGTGATCGGCAATACGCTCGACCTCTCCTATCGCCTGAAGGATCCTTGAGGACCTGTTCTTGTCCTCAACGCTTAAGTGCTGGGTCGTAGTAAGCCTCATCAGGTAAGAGCCGAGGATATCTTCGTATCCGTCGACCTTCTCTTCATTCTTCTTGATGAAATCGAAATCAGGCGTGTTATAGCCGTTCGTCAGCATGCCCATTGACTTATCAAGTCCCTCTTTTGCCTTGGTTACCATCTTGATCATCATGTTGCGGCACTCACCGACGGCAATCGCAGGTGTAAGCATGAGACGCTCGTCGAGCTTGAATTCCTGCTCTTCTTCAGTCTCTTTTACAACAAGATGAGCAAGTTTGACGAGGAGATTGCTGAACGGGAAGAGAAGCACTGTGGTTGCAATGTTAAAAACGGAATGGATCGCAGCGACGCCGACGATGCTTACGGGGCTGTCCATGAAGCTGATGTCGAAAATGGCGTTTACGCTGTAGAAGACTATAAGCCAGATAACGGTTCCGATGAGCTTGATTGCGACATGAATGACCGTAACCCTCTTAGCATCCCTGTTTACGCCGATGGACGAAAGGATGGCTGTCATGCAGGTACCGATATTGGCACCCATTACGAGAGGAATAGCCATGCCGTAAGTAAGTTTGCCGGTCATGGAAATGGACTGCAGGATACCGATGGCAGCTGCAGAGCTCTGGATGATGCCGGTAACGATGGCACCGGAGAAAACACCGAGAAGCGGATTCTTGAATGCAGTCATTATGGAGACGAAACTGTCCATCTCTTTTAAAGGCTCCATTGATGAGGACATCATAGTCATACCCTGCATGAGGATCGAGAAGCCGAGGAGCATCGAACCGATGTCCTTGTTGCGCTGCTTCTTGGTACCCATTATGAGGATAATACCGAGCAAAGCAAAGATGAGTGAGAAGCATGAAGGCTTCAGGAGCTTGAGCACGATGTTGTCACCACTGTCGATACCCGCAAGGGATAAGATCCATGCCGTGAGCGTCGTACCGATGTCAGAACCGAAGATTACGCCGACCGTCTGGGGCAGTTCCATGATGCCGGAGTTAACGAAACCTACCAGCATTACGGTCATCGCGGATGAGGACTGAATGGCGATCGTTATGATGGCACCAATGGTCAGACCCTTGAACTTGTTGTCAGTTGCTTTATTGAGGAGTTTCTCAAGCCTGCCGCCTGCAGTCTTCTTCAATGAATCTGACAACAGCTTCATTCCGTAAAGGAAAAAAGCAAGGCCGCCGAAAAGCGTTACAAACGAAAAAACGTCCATATATCTCTCCTAATCTGACTTAATGCCAAAATCGTTCAGTATGTATTCTATCGTCAAAAACGGAATATGTAAAACAAAAAAACATTACAATTTCAAATGCATAGACCGTTATCTATGCGTTTAGGCAGAACGTCTTAAAACGTTGCGTGACAAAGCATTCAATCAGGAGAAAACAAAAATTACTCTCCCACCTGCATGATGTTCCTTACGCCTGCTTTCATGCTCAAAAGATAGAGCACGGCATCAGCAGCGCAAAGGGCAAACAAAACGATACCAGATGAAAGAGCCGGAGCTGCCACGAGGAACATAACTCCGCAAAGGAGAGCGCAGGAAACGATGGTGATGCCCATGCAAAAGACCGTATTATAGTTTTCCCTGAGAGCTGACAGCGCATCCAGCCAGAAGAGCTTCGGATTGAGTGAATCCAGGAGCATTCCTAGTTCTGTTACAAAAAAGGCGGCTGCACAGGTCATGACTGCAGTCAGCACAGAGGTCAATACGTCAAAACGGGCATATATTACAAAGAACACGAAGAAAGGAACCGTTCCTGCGAGAGTCCATACCATGGCGGCCGCAAGCTTTACGTTCCACTGGAGCCTGTAGTTTACGGGAATGAATTTAATATAGTCAAAGCCCTTTCCCTCTCTCGAGAACGAATCCGACCCCAGACAGTTCATGGCGGCCGTTACCATCGTAATGGCAAGGATGACCATCAAAGCTACAGTCTTATGTTTGCCGTCCGTGAAATAAAGAGCTACTGCTTCCCTGCCGATATCAGCTTTCATTATCCTTGCAAAGATCGGAACGAAGACAGGCCAGACGAAATTGGCAGCAACGCAGTTGGTGAGAAATGCCGGAGTCCTTACGAGCATTCTCATCTCCTTTACGAAGAGCGTCATTCCGGCACTCCTTGATACGGATGCCGCTGCTGAAGCCGGGTTCTTCTGGACATGCGTGGTCTCGTTAAGCCTGGTGACCGATTCCATGTAGAAGAAATGCGCAGCCAGTGCCAGAAGGATCACCGAAACAATGCAGATGCCGATGAAAAGCAACAGATACGGCACCGAACCGCTCGCCATATAACCTGCTATCAGACCCGTCTGAGGGAACAGGACGTCCAATACCCTTACGAAAAGGATATTAGAAGCCGTGCCGTCGATTATGTAGCCGACGATGTCTCCGATATCTATCGTAAGGAGCATAAAGGCACCGGCACCGAGGATCAGGAGTATGATCACGAAGGATATCCTTCTGACGGTCTCCTTCTTCTTGATGAACCTGGTGAAAGTCATGAGGAGCATTCCGGCGATCGCTATCACTGCCATCGGGATAACCGGAAGCAGGAATCCAAGGACAAGCGACAGGATCCAGCGCAGCACATTCATCGGATAAGCGGTACCGAAACCTGTCACGACCGCAATGACGACCGCGAACTGCATCATGTTCTCGCCGATAAAGACAGCGGCAAACCTTGCCAGCACTATCTCTTCAGCTTTCAGAGGCAACGGGAGCAGATATGAAATGTCATCTTCAAAATAAAGTTCATTAAAAATGACGTTGATCCCGAACACCACCGAAAAGATCGAGATGATACCGTACATGAACTTAACGCCGAACTCAGGGTGACCCGCCTCGGCAAGCCTGGCAGTTACCACGTGAGTGAATATGCCCGTCATTATGGTGACCGGAAAGATCACGAACAGCAGCACGAAAACGGTAAAGCCGATTATCCAGCCCTTGCGCTTTTTGCTTCCCGCCTCCTCCATGGAGTTCGAGCGCATTATGACGGCAGTAAGCCTTTTGATCAGGTTAAGTCTCAAGCTTGTTCCTCCGCAGTCATCTGAAGGAAGATCTTCTCAAGATCGCCGTTTTCATCTCCGGATCTTAACGCTTCCATAGTGCCCTTGTAGATCAATTTACCCGTATCTATGATCATTATCCTGTCACAGACCTTCTCAGCGATCTCGAGGACATGCGTGGAAAACAAAACGGTATTACCCTTGTCGGCGTGCTCACGCATCATCCGTTTGAGATTAAAGGCTGACTGCGGATCAAGACCGACCATGGGTTCATCTAGGATCCAGACCTTAGGAGCATGGACCAATGTCGCGATGATCATCGTCTTCTGGCGCATGCCGTGGGAATAGCCAGTCATCCTCTGCGAGAAGACAGCCTTTTCCATGCCGAACTGCTCTGCGAAATAGTTTATGCGCTCCTCACGGACATCTCCCGGGACGCCGTAAACGTCAGCCATGAAGTTAATGAATTCATAACCGGTAAGCTTTACGAACATATCCGGAGAATCGGCGATGTAGCCGATTATCTTTTTCGCTTCGAGGGGCTTTTCCGCCATGTCAAAGCCGTTGATCACAATCTTGCCGGAATCAGGTCTTATTATTCCCGTGAGCATCTTGATGGTCGTGGTCTTTCCGGCACCGTTCGGGCCGATGAAGCCGACGATCTCGCCGTCTGCGCATGTGAAGCTTATATTGTCGGCTGCTACCGCCGCACCGGAATTAAAGGACTTTGACAGGTTTACCGCTTCGATCATAATAAGCTCCGTTTCTTATTGCTTCCGGTTATTTCAGGAACGCTGATACCTCACTATACTTGAGATCTTTCTCGCCCCTTAACAGGACCATCGCTTTCTCTTTTTCCTTAACAACGTTTGAGTACTTTACGGAATAGGCTGTATCGAAATATGCTTCCGCACCCGGCGGAGAAGCAAGAGCGTGCGAGCTGTCCATGCCGTACTGCTGCTTGTCATATCTTTCCCTTCTTTCGAGCATCTTGGGAAGCAGCTCAATAAGGAAATATAAGACGGCACTTACAAGAAGACCGATCAATACGAAAAGGATCGGATCCTTTATGCCGAACGAGGCCAGAGAATTTACGACCCTGGCTGTGCTTCTGCTCCTTCCTGCCATTCTGAGCATCAGGAAGCCGAATCCTCCCAACGCACCGGGAAGCGCGTAAAGGAGCTTTCTGAGATCGTAATTGAATCCTATTGCCTTGCCTCTTGCAGAGCGTCCGACATTCTCCATCGTCTCCCAGCCTTTGGCATACGGGAACTCACCGGATACCTTTCCGGTCTGTCCGTTAATGACATACTGGTATTCACGGCCGTTGTACTCATAATGCAGGAACCACACCGGGAGCATGCAGTACTTGATCGTAAAAAGCGTAAACTTAGGTGTCGGATCGTGCTCGGTTACCCTGAAAGACTTAAAGCCGAAATCAGCAAGTTCGCAGATCTGCATCGTATATTTGTCGAAACGCCTTACGATTGTGTCATTCATGTCCTTGGGCTGCTGATCGTATTTCTCTGCATAGAATCCCTGCAGATAGGCTCCGGAGAAAGGCACCATCCTGGAATAGTCATACGGTTCCGCGGCCTGCATGATCCTGTGCGCGATCTTCTTTTCGCCGTCAAAAGGAACGTCATTGAGCTTGAATGTGACCGTGCCCTTAACGTCATAACCGTCACTGCCGTTCAGTATGACAGGTGCATCACTGTTCTTTCCGCTGGCCATAAGGGCACGGCCCTGAGCACGGCCCTCTTCCTTCGCCCTGTCATATTCCGGGTCATCATGGCCCTTGCCAGTGACATTTGCCGTAACGGTGCAGGATATCAGCCATGTCGGAACATAAATGCCCGAGATCTTCTTAAGGATCTTCGCAGACGTAAAATCCCTGGGAAGATGTGATATGCCTTCACAATGCTTCTTGAAAAGCTCAACGGCCGCGTTTCTGTCTATCTCGAACGGGATGATGTTATCCGGATGGAACTCCCTGGTAAGTCTTCTGGTAATGAGCGCAGGAGAACCGCAGAAAGCGCA
>SVJC01000001.1 GCA_015069215.1 Oscillospiraceae bacterium | reverse complement strand
CCCATTTATGGGCGGCTACGAGTCAAAGGCAATAAGGCTTGAACGAATGTGAAAGCCAGCGCCTTGAGGCGCTGGCCGGTAACAGAGGCTTATAGCCTCAGAGCAAACCACCCGTTAGACGGGTGGTTCTGATTATGAAAATTTTTAAGAAAGGAGTGATTTTATGTCACAGAAAAAGGAACTGAAGATCATCAGTTCAACAAATGTCGAAGTCAAGGATATCAACTGGCTATGGTATCCGTTTATCCCGAGAGGGAAGGTAACTATCCTTCAGGGAGATCCGGGTGAGGGTAAGAGTACGTTCATGCTTACGTTGGCAGCGTACTTAACAAGAGGTGAAGCTCTGCCGTTTACGGACTGCGGGGAACCACCAGATCCGATCACGGTGCTCTATCAGAGTACAGAGGATGATTACGATGACACTATAGTACCAAGATTTATAAAGGCGGGTGGGATCAGAGATGGAAGAGAAGTTCCGAAGCTTCCGGAGGATAAGCGAAAGCTATTAAAGAGATTACGAAAGTACCTCCGTTATGCGGACAATTTGTTCAGTGAAACAAAGTCGTAATCCAATCAGGAAATCCAACCTGATATAATTTTAGTGTTGGTCTCCGTCATTCACGGAACTTCGTGACACTCACGTGTTCAGGTGGCACACCCGTTTTCGCTCTCATGCAGATCTTCTGCAATCCGATGAGGGAAAGGGGTGAAATGTTATGATCTCCATATTAGATCTGATAACCATTATCGGGTTTATCTGGGGCGTCTTCTCCGTCGGGTTTACTCTCGGTAGAGCATTCGAAAAATTCAGGCATGAAAAAAGCCGCCAACGGTCAAGATAAGCGGCTTTAATTGCTAACTTCTTGGGCGTGCCGTCTATCGACGGGAACCAATTTCATACTTATGTTATCACACACAACATCAATCTTCAAACAATAACGCATTGCGTAAAATAAATGCATGTATTACCATATACGCAAAGCGTAAATATCAACAGGAGGAAATAATAATGAATACACAAGATAAAATCATAGAACTGAGAGAAGCTACAGGAATGAACCGCAAGGTGTTCTGTGAATACTTCAAGATTCCGTACAGAACGGTAACAGACTGGGAGCTTGGTAACAGGCATTGTCCGGAATATGTGCTCAGACTTCTTGAATACTATATTCAGATGAATGACCTGGCTAAAAAGGAAGAAGGTGTGACTAATGCCAAAGAATAACGTTAAATGTTATATATACACACGTGTTTCAACAGCAATCCAGGTAGATGGATATAGTCTCGATGCTCAAAAAGACAAGTTACGTAAATATGCTGATTATCAGAATATGGAGATTGCAGGCGAATACTCAGATGAGGGTGCTTCAGGCAAGAATATTGCTGAAAGACCTGAGTTTATGAGAATGATGAGTGATATTGAAGACAGCAAAGACGGAATTTCTTATGTTCTGGTGTTCAAATTATCCAGATTCGGAAGAAATGCTGCAGATGTTTTGAGTTCACTTCAGCGTATGCAGGATCATGATGTTAATCTGATCTGTGTTGAGGATGGAATAGACAGCTCCAAGGATGCAGGAAAACTTATGATATCGGTTCTTTCCGCAGTGGCAGAGATAGAACGTGAGAATCCCGTCATTCAACGGCAGGACAGGGAAAGAGATTTCCTTGGAATACTCTGATACACTCGAAACTGTGTGCTGCCTGTGCCGCCGATAGAAGGATCCGGGGAGGAAAACATGATACGCGAAGTAAAACGGGAAGATATACCAGATTGTGTAAACTTAATACGGAGCAGCTTTTTGACTGTTGCAGATGAATACGGAATTACAAAGGAAAACGCACCTATGTTTACCGCATTCGCTATTTCAGAAGACAGGCTTAATTGGCAATCGGATAAAGAACACAGGCCGATGTTTGTTGATGAAGAGGGCGGTGTTTTATGCGGATACTACTCTCTTTTGATCCGGGAAAACGGGGAATGCGAATTGAATAATCTTGCTGTTTTACCGCAATACAGACATCGTGGAATAGGCAAGCGATTGTTGGAGCATGCTTATGTTTTTGCTAAGAGCATGGGATGTCATGTAATGAATATCGGGATCGTTGAGGAAAATACCGTCCTCCGCAAGTGGTATGAAGAGAATGGAGCCATCCATACCGGAACCAGAAAATTTGATTTTTTCCCTTTCACATGTGGTTATCTGAAACGGGAACTATGACTTCCGTTTTGTTGATCTGCCTCCGGCTCGGCATGCGAGATATCTGTTATTGAGTAAAAAAATATCGAATTACAATAAAAAAATATTGCATATCGGAAGCTTGCGTGTTATCATAGCCCTCGGATAGGGAGGTATAAAACATGAAAATCAGACCGATAAAGAAGATCAGTAAACTCATGACAGCATTGGCCTTAGGCGCAGCATTTCTGTTTACGGGATGCTCCGCGTTTCAGCTTTTCGGGAACCGGGCACCGGAATTGCCTGACAACCCGCAATCCTTTAAGAAACAGGATACCGACAGCTCCGGGATCGTCATCGAAGTAAACGGAAGAAAATACTCACCTTTCGGAAAGCTGAACGGAAAGCTCGATAACAGTTCTTTTAGGGAATGCCTGGGCTACCTCGATAACGATAAGAACGACAGGGTCTATACTCTCTGCGAGGAACCTTACGACAATTATCTGGTAACGAAAAACATCAACGGAATAATGGAGCAGCCGATGTTCTGGCGCGACCGTTCTACATACGGAGAAGACATTTTCACGCCTGAATACATAGTTTCCGACGATGACGTGTATTGGGGAAGATCCGGCTGTTACCACGAAATGCTTGAGTTCAGGATCAGGATAACCTTGGAAGCTGACGATGTAAAAGAATTATCCATGGAATACAAAGGCAACGGCCTGGATCTTGGCACGTGCGGCGTGAAGAACGCGGTCGGGGGACTTAAAAATCCTGACGGCAATCTTCCTCTCAAAAGAGGAGAAGAACTTGACCTTTCCATAACAGAACTCTCATTGTACGGGAAGCTCGAAAAGGAAAAGCCGTTCGACTGTGAGTGCAGATTCTTTGTTGAAAGCTTGGACGGCAAGCTGCATGAGCTCGATCATGTTTACAAAAAGACCATAAAGCTGGGCGGTAAAGATACCCTCACCCTGACCGGCAATGCAAAGGACGGTTATAAGATAGGCTGAATGGACATCCGGGGAGGATGACTTTTATTACATGTAAATTAAAATACTGTTGTATGGCCGCTGACTTCCGGGTTTGTATTATAGAATTACGGGATATGATACAAGGAGAATCAGCTAATGAAACATATCCTGCGTTCCATATCGGTCTTTCTCACTGCGGCGCTCATCATACCCCTTTTCTCAGGTTTGCGCATAGAAGCGGCAACAGGCATCAAGATAGCAGACAGCAAGAATTTCCCCGATGCTAATTTTAGGGCGGTAGTTAAGACTTACGATTCAAACAAAGACGGTTATCTCAGTGATTCCGAGATAAGCGGGGTTACAAACATCGTCTGTGAAGGCAAGAAAATAACCAGCCTTAAGGGCATAGAGTACTTCACTGCGCTTCAGGGACTTTGGTGTGCAAACAACAATATCAAGACGGTAAACCTGAAGGGCAATACGGACCTCCGTGGTGTATGGTGCTCCGGCAATCCCATTACTTCATTGGATTTTTCGGGCAATCCCGAACTCGTTTGGGTATATTGTTTCGACTGCAAGCTGACATCCCTTGATTTCAGCGACAACCCTCATCTGGCATATCTCGAATGTAATACGAATACCGGTCTCAAGACGCTCAACCTGTCAAAAAACAAGGAGCTCGAGCACCTGATGTGCGGCTCTTGCGCATTGACGACCCTTGATCTTACCCCCAATCCGAGGCTGACGCATCTTGATGCTTTCAGAAACGGAATGACATCGATCAACATATCCAACAACAAAAAGCTCAAGCGCCTTGACATCTGGGACAACCCCAAGCTCGGAAATGTCAGCGTAAGCCATTTGCCTGATCTGCAGTTCTTCAGCTGCGCAAATAACGGCGTGACCAAAGTGGATGTTACGCACAATCAGAATCTTCAGAAGCTCGTTGTCAGCTACAACGATATTGAAAAACTCGATCTGTCCAAAAACCCCAGACTGGCGTATCTGGATTGCGGAGACAACCCGTTGGGCAGTCTGGACATCAGCAACAACCCTCAGCTTTATTTTCTGCAGGCGTTCATCAACGACTATACTTCGATCAACATCGGCAACAACAGCCGTCTATTAAAAGCTTACAAAGAAGGTAAGAAAGAGAACTGGCCGAATGTCGCGGGATATTCATATACGATCAACTACGGAGGAAGCAATGAGTTTGGAGACGAGCTCAAGTATTTTCTCTGCTTAGGCAATAAATGCACGAAGATCGTCACGACTGCGGACAGTCTTCATGATATTCCCGACAGTACTACCGATACTAAGGACGGCCACTCTGATTCCGATGATTTCATGACCCGTGAGATGGTCATGCAGACGCTTTATGAACTTGCAGGAAGTCCAAGCGTCTCCAAGCTTACCAACAAGTTCACGGATGTAGAGGCAGGAGCCTGGTACGAAAATGCCCTTAAGTGGGGACAGAATAAAAAGATCAGTCTGGGTTACCCCAATATCTGCTCTGATACTTTCGGAACGGGTGAATACATCACGAGGCAGGATCTCGCCCTCATGATGCACAGATATGCCACTGCAACAGGTTACAAGACTGCTTTCGACTACGGCAGGACTGACTGGTTCGATGATTTCAGCAAGATAGATTATTACGCGTGGGGACCTTTCACCTGGGCAATTCAGTGGGAGTATCTGCTTCCTGATGAAAGCGGGAAACATGCATATCCCCGCGGAAGGGTTACCCGCGAAGAACTCTCGTTCGCCCTCAAGGCAATGATCGAACTGAATACGGGCAAAGCGCCGTCAAAGGTTCCGATCCCTTCATCTGAAGTCAACGATCTCGTCAAGGTTTCTGCAAAGGCCGCAACCTGCACCGAGGACGGAAACAGCGCATACTGGAAGAGCAAGACCAGCGGAAGATTCTATAAGGATGCACTCGGAAAGACAGAGATAGAGTCAGGCAGCTGGGTGATCCCCAAGCTCGGTCACGACATGACACATATCGGTGCAAAGCCTGCAACATGCACTGCTGACGGGAACATTGAATGCTTCAAATGCAAGAGATGCGAAAAGTACTTCAATGACAGTGAGGGTTCAGCGGAGATCAGCAGCGATAAGGTTACCGTGCCCGCAACAGGCCACAAGCTTGAGCATACGAAGGCCAAGGCAGAAACCTGTACCGAAGACGGGAACGGCGAATACTGGACATGTACCGCCTGCGGTAAGTATTTCGCTGATGCCAACGGCGAAACTGAGATCAAAAAGGACAGCTGGATAATTCCCGCCGCACATAAGGGCGTGGACAAGATAGTTCCTGCGACCTTTACTGAAGACGGCTCGGTCATTACGACGTGCAGTGCCTGCAAAAAGACCATCAGGGATGAATCAATCCCGCATATCGCAGAGGTCAGGCAGACGGCAACCGCTTTCACTTACACCGGCAGTGCGATCACTTCCCTGATCAGGGTTACTGACGCAAAAGGCGGCATAGTCTCACCCGAGCACTACACTTTTGTGATCAAGGACGCCAACGGAAATACCGTTAAGGAAGCCATAGATGTTGGAACATATTCGTTCACTGTAAAGTTCAAGGGCTTCTACAAGGGAACCGTTGAAGATCTTGAGTTCAAGATAAACAAAAAGGCAAATTCCCTGAAGATCAAGTCAGGCAAGAAGTATAAGATCAAGTATTCCAAGCTGAAAAAAGCAAAGAAGACGATAGCTTACAGCGGCGTCATCAATTTTTCGAGCAGGGGAGAGGGAACGCTTACCTTTACCAAGAAGTCCGGAAACAAGAAGATCAAGATCAGCAAGAGCGGAACGGTCACCGTCAAGAAGAAGCTCAGGAAGGGTACCTACAAAGTCAAGGTGAAGGTCAGGGCAGCAGGAGACAATAACCACAGCGCCTCATCCACCAAGACGGTCACCTTCAAGATCAGGGTATATTGACCTCATTTCTTCTTATTTATTGCTATTACGGGTTGTCTCTGATAAATTAGCATAAGCGGCTGCGGCCGCACCCGGAGGATCAAACATGAAAATCATAAAGAAACTGGTAATAGCAATAATCGGCGCGGCAATGATGCTCTCATCCGCAGGAACTGTACTGGCTGACGAGACACCTTCTACTTCGGCAGTCCCCACTGTTGACGTTAAAAACCTCTGCTTTGATACCATCTATGGCAACCAGCTGCCGGATTTTCTCAATCACGAGTATGTTTTTAACGGTCAGAAGATCCCGCTCGTAGAATCGAATTACTATTTCATAATGACGTTCGTTCAGCTCTGCCAGTATGCAGCTTACGGTTATTACCCTGCTACGGCCAGCGGTTTTATTGACCTTACGGCGAAAACCGGAGAAAAGGACGAGACGTATGCCGACTTTTTTGTTAAGCAGTCAGAGCTTTACCTCCAGAGGATCTACATCTATAAGACACGTGCTGTGGAAGCAGGTCTTACGCTTGGTGACGAAGACAAGAAGGTTATCGATACCGAGATCACACAGAGGACCGAACAGCAGGCAAAGCCCGCAGGAGTCTCGCTTGATTACATTCTCAAGCTCTATTTCGGACCTGACTGCGATGAGAAGGCTTACCGCACGATCCTTGAAAATGCAGCTCTCGCGAGCAAGTACCAGCAGAAATACGTTGATGAATATAAGGTCCCTGAAGATCAGAAAAACATTCCGAGCATAACTTACGCTCTTTTCTATGCTCCGGCTTCAGCAACCGCTGATGAGAAGACCAAGGCTGAAGCTTCAGCAAAAGAGATGCTTGGCAAGTGCAAGAGCATTGAAGATCTGAAGACTCTCGGATCAGAGGCCAAGACAGCCGGAGTCTGCCGTGATGCGGGAACGGTTCCCGTTCAGAAGCATAAGATGGTTCCCGCTTTCGAGACCTGGGCATATGGTCCAAGCCGCAAGGCCGGAGAGATGGATGTCATCTATGCAGAAGAATACGGATATTTTGCTGTCGGATACAACGGAATGGTAGAGCTTGATGAGGGTGAGAAAAAGGACATGGCTTCCAATGCCCTCAACACGGAGATCACCAAAGAGATCGAAGCAGGCAAGTACGGATTTAAGACCGACAAGCCTTACGCTGCGGCAAAGCCGTACGAGAATATCGCAAACAAGAAAGCGGATGCCGCGAAGACTCAGAAAACCCTTCTCATAGTCTTCGGCTGCATCGCAGGCGTGGCTGTCATCGTATTGATCGTTGTAGCCGTAAAGACTTATGGCAATGCACATAAGACCGTCAAGAAGTCTTCCAAGTCCAATAGCAGCAAGAACAGCAGCAAAAGCAGCAATAAGAACAGCGGCAACGGCAAGAGCGGAAACAGCGGTAAGAGCGGCAATTCCGGAAGCAAGAAGTCCGGCAAGGGCAAAAAGAACTGACCCTGCTGTAACCTAAGACCTGACGCTGTCAGGAGAGACGAATGGAACACATAGTCCATCCCATTCCGCCGTTCTACGACGGGGAGTCAAAGATACTCATTTTAGGAAGCTTTCCTTCGGTCAAATCCCGTGAGCAGATGTTCTTCTACGGGCATCCTCAAAACCGTTACTGGAAGGTGATCGCAGCAGTCTTTGAAGATGATGTTCCTGTTACCATCCCCGAGAAAAAGGCATTCCTTACAAAGCATCACATTGCGATGTGGGATGTGATCGGGTCGTGCGACATAGAAGGATCATCAGATTCGAGCATCAAAAATGTGTCCGCGAATGATCTGACACAAATCCTGTATAATTCAAAGGTGGAAAGGATCTTCGTAAACGGAAAGACTGCGGAGAAGTACTATAAGAAATACACGGAACACGTGACCGGAATCAAGGCCACATGCCTTCCTTCCACAAGTCCTGCCAATGCCATGTGCAGCCTCGAAAAGCTGACCGCAATCTGGAAAGGATCGATCGGGAGAATATAAGAAACATTATGGATAACAGATATAAAGACATTGTTGAACTGATGAAAGATACACGTAAGATATCCGAAGAGGATCTTGCGTATGTATTGGAATCAGGCGGAGAATCTGAAAGGGAATATCTTTTCGAAGCTGCAAGAAACGCAGCTGATCAGGTATTTCATAAGGAGATATATCTCCGCGGCCTCATAGAATTCACCAACTACTGCAGGAATAACTGCTATTACTGCGGTATCCGCTGCGGCAATTCCAATGCGGAAAGATACAGGCTTACCGAAGAAGAGATACTCTCCTGTTGTGATATCGGAGATAAGATAGGCTTTAAGACTTTCGTTCTTCAGGGCGGTGAGGATCCTTATTTTACCGATGACAGGATCTGTGAGCTCGTGAGAAAGATCAAGGCAGCTCATCCTTCGTGTGCCGTTACGCTCTCGATCGGCGAGAAGTCTTATGAAAGCTATAAGAAGTTCTACGATGCAGGCGCTGACAGATATCTTCTCCGTCACGAGACTGCAAATGAAGAGCATTATTCGATGCTCCATCCGGAAAACATGTCTGGAGCTGAACGCAAGCAATGCCTGTTTGACCTCAAGGACATCGGATTCCAGGTAGGCTGCGGAATAATGATCGGAACACAGGGACAGACGATGAAGCACATTTATGAAGACATTGTCTTCATGCAGAAGCTGGAACCGCACATGATCGGCATAGGACCGTTCATTCCTCATAAGGATACGCCTTTCAGGGACGAGCCCGAGGGAAGCGTTGAGATCACGTTAAGGCTTCTTTCAGTCTTAAGGCTCTTGTTCCCCAAGGTTTTGCTGCCTGCGACGACAGCACTCGGAACGGCGGATTCATTGGGAAGAGAGAAGGGGATCCTTGCGGGAGCAAATGTCATGATGCCCAATCTGTCGCCTTCGGGTGTCCGCAAAAAGTATCTTCTTTACGACGGGAAGATATGCACGGGAGAAGAGGCTGCAGAGTGCAATCAGTGCCTTAGAAGAAGGGTTGAGCGCATAGGCTATCATGTGGCTGAAAGCAGGGGAGACCATCCGGATTTTAAGTGAAGTCAGGAGGATAAGATGAAGAAAGCCTTATTGATCATAGGAATAATCGTTTTGGTCCTGGGCGTGATCTCGCTTTTGTTTTCTGCGCTGTGCCGTTTTGCATACCGCGGTACTCTTGATGCCTCACCAAGTTTTTATGCCAACATGCGCTTCGACATGCGGGCATCCCTGATCATCGGAATAGTACTTTTGGTAATCGGAGTGGTCTGCTTCATAGTAAGGAAGTTTGCAGGTTAGATATGGCAGGAAAGTTTTTGGCAGTAATGGCAGATCTTGACGAAGGCACGCAGAAGCAGATGTCTTCCTGGTACGCTTCCTTGCAGGAGGCCGGTTTTAAAGGCGTTCAGACGCCTGATCTTCCGTATCACATCACGATGGCGATACTTCCCTTGGATATGGAAGGCGAAGCGGTTTCAAGGATGCAGAAGGTTGCAGCAGAATTTCCGGAATTTCCTGTCCACCTGAGCCATATCGGAATGTTTGCGGGAGGAAGAGTTCTTTTCGCAGCAACCGAGAGAGATCCGAGGCTGAACGAATTCCATGAAGCACTTGAATTCTCTGTGCCTCAGGAGCACCCGTGGACCCCTCATGCGACGCTGATCATAGATGAGCCTGAGACGATCCAGAAAGCGATGCCTTTGGTGGTGAAGTCTTTTAAGCCGCTTCCGGGAAAGGTTACGAGGCTTCATCTTTGTGAGTTCCAGCCGAAAAGGGAGATAGCTTCAATTGACCTTCTGAAAGGTCTTTGAACGCAGGATTTCCCGTGATCCTGAGAGATGAAAACCGGAGTGTGGAACAGACTCTGAAAATGGTCGAAAAGGTTTTCGGCCTGACAAAATAACCGATTATTTGGAGATATTAATATGCAATTGATAAGTGATTACATGAGGGACGAAAGATCCCTCCGGTTGCTAAACGAACTGACCCGCAAAACGTTCGGATTTGATTTCGACGGCTGGGTCAAAGGCGGATATTTCGAAGGAGATTACATCCCGTATTCTCTGGTGGAAGACGGAAAGATGATCTCTAATGTTTCTGCAAACCGCATGAGGTTCATGCAGAACGGGAAAGTAAAAAACTACATTCAGATCGGCACGGTCATGACCGATGAAAGCCGCAGAAAACAAGGGCTTGCAGCTGAACTGATGAAGCACGTTACCGGCATTTACGAGAAGGAATGTGACGGCATTTATCTGTTCGGAGCATTGAGCGCATACGGGTTCTATCAGAAGAACGGCTTTCAGATCCTGAACCAGTACAGGTACACGGTAAAAGAGGAATTCTGTATCCGCGATAACGGTAAGGAACCATTTAAGCCGGTCTCTGAAATGGGCGGTGAGATAAGGGAAAAATATCTCGATCTTGTCAGGAACAGTGCGCCTCATTCTCCCTTTGAACAGATAAACAAATACGGCCTTCAGCTGTTCTATACGTCAGGTCTTGATAATGTTTTTTATGCTGAAGACATCGGCTGTTTTATCGTTCTCGAAGAAGATGACGGCATTGTCCTGCAGTCTGAATTGAGTAAGGAAAAGACAGCTCTATCTGATGTCCTGAAGCGAATCGACTTGAACGGAGCAAAGTGCAGACTGGGCTTTACTCCGCTCGATGAAGACAATGATAAATGCGTCGCCGAACTTTACGACGGTGCTGACGATTACAGGCTTTTCTACAGGGGAGAAGAGCTTTTGGCGATCGAAAAAGACAGGCTTTATTTCCCTGATCTTTCTCATGCATGACGGCGGAATGTTCATATGGAAAGACCTGATTTTGACAGCATCAAGGATTTTGCGGAGTTTAGCAGATATTATTGGTACAGGGATGAACTGATAGGTATCTGCAAAGCGCATGGGATTAAATCACCGAGCGGAAAGATAGAACTTTACAAGGTGATCGAAGCTTACTTTTCAGGTGAGAAGATACTGCCCGAGAAGAAGACCGGCCGCAGCAAAAAGAAGGCTGCTGTCACCGAACTTACGCTTGATACCGGCCTGATCGCATGCGGTTTTACATTCGGGAACCGCTTCAGGGAGTTCTTTTCCAAACAGACCGGCGAAGAGCATTTCAAGTTCAACGTCGATATGGTCGCGACTGCCAAAAAGGTCAAGGAATCAGGCGATGAATCCTTCACGCTCGGAGATCTCCTTGACATCTATTACGGCAAAAAGACTTA
The DNA here is from genome assembly GCA_015069215.1 of Oscillospiraceae bacterium. Classification (GTDB taxonomy): domain Bacteria; phylum Bacillota; class Clostridia; order Saccharofermentanales; family Saccharofermentanaceae; genus Saccharofermentans. The sequence continues at coordinate 86,700 of SVJC01000001.1, read as the reverse complement.
TGCGAAATACGATAAGTCAGCGCTTCAGTGGAACAGGTTCGTAAAGGATTTCTGCGCCGATGAAGCGACAAAGGTCTTTAAAGACCGCTTGAAGGCTGCTGCTGCCTTGTGGAAAACCGTAAGAGAATCTGATAAAAAGAAAGAGTATTCTCATGAGCTTTTAGAGGAATACAAAGATAGCCTGGAATAGGCCTGCTTTGTGGCATATTGAAAACAGCTGAAAGCAAGTCTATTATTTATTGGTGCGGAAAGGGTGGAATTATGAGAGGAAAGGAAATAAAGGCTTCTTCAGCAGAAAGCCCGGTCGCGCGCTTTTTCAGCCGTTTTCCGTTCATCCCCGTCATCGCTGTCTCATTGATCGCACTTATTGCAACGGGCAATCAGATCAAAGATCCTCATGTGTCATTTGTCATCATAATAACCGGCTGCATTGCGATACTTGCTGCCGGGATCTATATGCGCGCAAAGGGCAGGCTGACGGATGAAGTCCTGATACAGCTCTTATTTGCAGCGGGATTCTGGATAAAGCTCTGCTATGTTCTTTACACTGACGTTATGACCCGCCAGTGCGACGTCGAGTCGTTCATCGAAAATAACTACCACCACAGTCACGCCGATTACATCCTTTACATCAGGGATTTTCTAAGGCTCCCCGATTACGATGTCACGAAGCACGGACAGTTTTATCATCCTCCGTTCCACCATTTTGTCTGCGCGATGTTCCTCAAGGTCTATGAACTGTTTCTGCCCAAGGGAACCCATAACTATGAGAGCCTGCAGACTTTGACGCTCATCTATTCGCAGGGCGCAGCGTACTACATGTTTAAGATCTTAAGGCAGCTTGGGATCAAGGACAAAGGCCTCGTCAACGGTGCACTCATCATTGCGGCATTCCCTTCTATGACCATTTTCGCCGGTTCCATCAACAACGATATACTGGCGCTGATGCTGTTCTTCGCAGCATTTTACTACGGCATAAGGTGGCACCGCAAAGGAAAGACAAAGGACATCCTGATCTCCGCTCTCTGCACCGGTTTCGGCATGATGACCAAGATCTCCGTCGGACTGATCGCGTTCCCGATGGGCTTCATATTCATCGTCAGGTTCATAAAGGACATACGTGAGAAAAGAGGCCTTAAGTCGTTCGTGCAGCTTGCGTGTTTTGCAGTAATAGCGGCTCCTCTCGGAACATGGTATTCGATCTGGAACTATGTAAGATATCAGACGCCGATCGGCTATGTGTTAAAGCTCGAAGACCTGACTTACATGGAGGTCAGCGATCATTCTCCGTTCGAGCGCCTTTTCGGTTTTTACGGTTTTCCGATAGAGGATTTCTACATCAATATGGGCGTATACGGCGAGAAGGATTACAACATTTTCATTGCGCAGGTCAAGACCATGCTCTTCGGTTATGCGAACTGCCGTGACAACATGATCTTGTCCCATACCGGATATGTCCTGCTCCTGATAGCGCTGGTGCTGATCCTTGCATCCTTTATAGGACTTATCTATACGGCAGTCACCATTAAAAAGCACGGCAGGCCTTTCGAAGACTTTGCGCTCATAATCCTGTTCGTGACGGAGATAGTATCCATCATTTATTTCTCGTTCAATTTCCCTTATGTGTGCTCGCAGGATTTCAGATACGATTTTCCAGCTCTCCTCGCAGGTGTGTTTTTCATCGCGAACATGTCCCGCTCAAAACCCGCGCAGCGCATACCCGACAAATGTCTTAACATCTTCTGTGCAGGGTTCTTTGTAATGTCGGTTGTTTACTATTCGATCCTCTGGATCTATGTGACCGGTTAAGCCATGGAAGAAAAAAAGAGAGACATCAGTTCCATAGGATCTTCCTTTCTCCTGATGGCAGCGGGAGTGCTCTTCATCTATTCGCTTACCGGAATGACGGCAGCACATCTGGAAGCAAAAAAAGAGCGCGGTTCTTTTCGCGGTCTTCATTTCGAAAAGGAATATCCCGATGAGGCAAACGGGATCACACACGTATCGGTAATATACAGAGGAGATATTTGAAATGAGTGCTAAGTTATTTGTTCAGGCAATAGTTAAGTTCTTCTGCGGACTTATCATCATGGGACTAATTATTTTCCTTCCTGCGGGAAGCTTTGCATATTGGCAGGGATGGCTCCTGATCGGGCTTCTCTTTGTCCCGATGTTTGTTGCCGGCATCATCCTGATGATAAAGAATCCCGAATTGCTCCGCAAAAGACTGAACGCAAAGGAAGAGGAGAAGGAACAAAAGCTCGTCGTTCTGCTAAGCGGGATCATGTTCCTCGCAGCGTTCGTAATAGCGGGACTTAACTTCCGTTTCGGCTGGATAACGATGCCTTCATGGGTCATATATGTGTTTGCCGGCGTTTTCGTCGCGGCTTACATCTTATATGCGGAGGTCCTGCGTGAAAACGAATATCTTTCGCGCACGATCGAGGTTCAGGAAGGCCAGAAAGTCATTGATACGGGACTGTACGGAGTAGTACGTCATCCGATGTACATGAGTACTTTGTTCCTGTTTCTTGCAATGCCTTTGGTATTAGGTTCGGTCATATCTTTTGCGGTCATGCTGATATACATTCCGATCATCGTGATGCGTATCAGGAACGAGGAAAAGGTATTGGCCAAAGGCCTTCCCGGCTACGAAGAGTACATGAGAAAAGTTAAGTACAGGATAATACCTTTCATTTGGTAAGGAGATCTTCAACATGAAATTTAAGATAGCGCTGCTTCAGCTGCTGCCCGGAAAGACGTTAGAAGAGCAGCTTAACAAAGGGATCGAAGCATGCAGGAAAGCTTCTGAAACGGGAGCGGATATTGCACTGTTCCCTGAGATGTGGAGTGACGGATATTACCTGCCTCAGGATGAGGAAAAGATCAAGGCTCTCGCAATACCTTCCGACGGTGAGTTTGTGCAGAGCTTCAGGAACCTTGCAAAAGAACTGAAGATCGCAATAGGCATAACATTTCTTGAAAAGCATGATCCCAAGCCTTTGAATTCGGTGATCTTTTTCGACAGGAACGGTGATGCCATACTGCACTACTCAAAGGTCCACACATGTGATTTCGATGATGAGAAGATGCTTTCTTCCGGTGAGGATTTTTATGTGGCCGATCTGGATACAGGAAGAGGAACTGTTAAGATAGGTTCCATGATCTGCTTTGACAGGGAGTTTCCCGAAAGCGCAAGGATCCTCATGCTCAAAGGCGCGGAGGTCATCCTTGCCCCCAACGCATGCCCGATGGAGATAAACAGACTGTCGGCATTAAGGACCAGAGCGTATGAGAACATGCTCGCCGTAGCCACATGCAACTACCCTGAGGGACAGCCTGACTGCAACGGCCATTCAACCGTTTTCGACGGTGTCGCATGGCTGAGGGACGAGCCCGGAGTCAGAGATATGTGCATTCTCGAGGCTCCCGGCGCCGAAGGTGTTTACACTGCAGAGATCGATATGGACATGCTGAGATCCTACAGGGAAAACGATGTGATGGGAGATAAATACCGTCATCCTGAACGCTACGGAATAATGATAGAATCAGGTAAAGACAAAGCATAAGGAGACACGTCATGGCTTCGAGCAAAGAGTATCTCGATTTTATCCTGGAACAGTTATCAGATCTGGATGATATCACCTACAAGGCGATGATGGGTGAATACATCATCTATTACCGCGGCAAGATCGTCGGAGGGATCTATGATGACCGTTTCCTCGTAAAGCCTGTAGAAGCTGCTGTTTCCATGATGCCTGATGCAGAAAGCGAGCTCCCTTACGAAGGCGCAAAGGAGATGCTCATGGTGGATAACGTGGACAACAGATCGTTTTTGAGAGAACTCTTCGATGCAATGTACGATGAGCTCCCCGCTCCGAAGAAAAGGAAATGACAAATGAAGATCAAGACCAAAAGAATAAGCTACGATGAAGCAATGAGTCTTCCTTCCTGGGAGCACAAGAAACCCAAAAAGCCTTCAAAGATGCTCGCGGGAGTCGCACGTCTGCTGCTTGGCGGTGAGCTCAAAAAAGTCAGTTTCACGTGCGAGAAGGTCGACATGGAAAAAGCCGGCGACGGACCGTGGATGATCCTCATGAACCACTGCAGTTTTACTGATCTCGCAATAGCTTTCGAAGTGCTTAAAGGACGCCCTTTCAGCATCGTCTGCACATCTGACGCGCTTGTCGGCAAGGAAGGTCTCATGAGATCTCTGGGATGCATTCCGACAAGAAAGTTCGTCTCCGACATGTCGCTTATCTCGGACATGGATTATGCGATGAACAAAAACAATGCAAGCGTTCTGATGTATCCGGAAGCGGGCTATTCACTTGACGGAACGGGCACCAGGATCCCCAGAAGGCTTGGAGTCCTTCTCAAGAAGCTCAAGCATCCCGTCGTCATGATCACAACTTACGGTGCGTTTACAAGGGATCCGCTCTACAACAATCTGCAGAAAAGAGACGTAAAGGTCTCGTGCAGGATGAAGTGCCTTTTCACTCCCGAGGAGCTGGCCAATACAAAAGTCAGGCAGATAGATGAAGTCCTTGATCAGGAGTTTACGTTCGACTACTTCAAGTGGCAGCAGGACAACAGGATCGAGATAGACGAACCTTTCAGGGCAGACGGCCTTAACAGGATCTTATACAAGTGCCCTCACTGTCTGACTGAAGGAAAGACGGAAGGCAAGGGCATCACGCTTAAGTGCAATGAGTGCGGTGCAACGTATGAACTTGATGTTTTCGGGTATTTAAAGGGCATAAACGTTGAACCGAAGTTCACACATGTTCCTGACTGGTTTGCCTGGGAAAGACAGGAGCTTAACAAAGAACTCGAGGACGGAAGCTATAAGCTTGACGTGCCCTGTGACATAGCGATACTCAAGGATTCAAAGGCTCTCTACATGGTAGGGACCGGAAAGCTCCATCACGACGTAAACGGTTTTGTCCTGGACGGATGTGACGGCAAGCTTCACTATGAACAGGCGCCTGAAGTTTCCTACAGCGTTAACTCGGATTACTTCTGGTACGAGATAGGAGACATCGTGTCCATCGGTACGAATGACTGTCTCTATTTCTGTTTCACGAAGGAGGGTGACGTCGTTGCCAAGACAAGGATCGCCGCCGAAGAACTGTACAAATTATCGAAAGGAAAAGCCTCATCTGAGAAGGCTGAATGAATGCATGATAAAAAGAGTTGAAGTTGATGATCCGAAGGCCGGAGAATTCATAAACAAAGAGTTTTCGGATTATGCATCGAAGAATGATGTCGTTCTGAACTACGATGATTTCTGCTTCATCGAAGAAGAGGACGGAAAGATCTTAGGCGTGATAAACGGGCGTGCATATTATGATGAAGTCCACGTCAACGATCTGATCGTAGACAGGAGCTGCAGAAGATCCGGACTTGGGAGCAGGCTTGTTTCCATTGTCGAAGAGACATACAAAAACAGGGGATACGCCAAGATCACGCTCACGACATTCGGTTTTCAGGCGCCTGAATTCTACAAGAAACTCGGGTTTCAGGTCGAATACGTCCGCGAAAACAAGGACCCGAAATTGAGCAAGTATTTTCTTTGCAAAGCAATCCCTTCATGATCAACCGGATAGTTAAAAAGATCGGTAATAGTGCCATTAAGAGTGACGTCGGAAGACTGGATCTTACGCGCCTTGTAAAAGACGTTACTGAGATCAACGACATAAGTTATGCTGATGACAACGATCCCGGGCATAAGATTGATATCTACATCAAAAAAGACGGAAAGATAAAGCCGATACTGATAGATATCCACGGCGGTGGCTTCATCACCGAGGATAAAGCCATGACAAGGCTCTGGGGAAACTACATGGCTGACCTGGGCTTTGTGGTATTCGAGCTGAACTTCAGACTCGCATACCCGGAGGTAACCGTTTTCGATCAGATCGAAGACATAGACAAAGGCGTCAGATATGTTCTTGAGATCGCAGATCAGTATGAATGCGACAGGAATGAACTTTACATAGCAGGGCACTCATCGGGAGGCGTTCAGGCATTTGCAGAATGCATGCTGAGCCTGTCACCTGAGATGCTGAAAGATTTCGGTTTGAAAGAGCGTGATTACAGATACAAGGGACTGATCACCGACTGCGGACTTATGCATTTTTACAAGAGCAGCATCGCGTATTGGGGAATGAGGAAGATGGTATTTCCCAAGGGTTATAAGCAGGATAAAAGGTATAAGTATCTGACGGTTACGGGAAATGGTTATCTGACGGCCCTGCCTAAGGTTGCGCTCATAACCAACAGGAAAGACGTCCTGAGGAAGATGACTTATTTCTTTGACGGCGTGCTTAAGGATAACGGCGTTCCGCACCGCCTGTATGACGGAGGAAAAGACGGGCACACGGGGATCATCTTCTACCCGTACAGGGAAGAAAACATCAAGACGATGAAAGAGATAAGGGATTATCTTTTAAACGACTGAAAGGGGAAGAAATGAAATTCGCGGAAAGAGAGATCATTCTTAAAGACGGCAGAAAGTGCATTCTGAAACCCAATTCATCCGAATATGCGGAGCAGATGCTCAACTGTCTTAAGAAGGCGCTCTGCGCTGTCAGTGCTGTCGTGACCGCTTTTTCGATGACCGGCTGCATTCATCTTAAAGGTACTTTCAATAAGAGCGTATATCTCAACGAACTTAAAGCTGCGATCGCCAAAGGTGATTTCGTCGAAGAGCTGGCCGGTGACATTCCGGAAAGCATGAAGGTCAAGTATGTTCCCGTCAGGGAATGGATCTCCGGCATGGGCCGCAACAAGACTGAGCATATTTATGAATATGACAGCAACGGAAATATGACCTTGATCCTGGATAAAGTTCTTGACGGCGAGACTCTCCGGCGCGAGCAGACTTATAACGACGGCGGGCTTTTAATTGCCAAAAAGCAGAAAAGTTCGGGTCATTTTTTCAGTTCCGCCGAACCGGTATTCGAATACGAATGTGAATACGAATACAACGGTAAAGGGTATCTCGTTTGCTATAGGATAAAGCAGAAAGAAAAAGTCCGGGAATACGATTATGAATACAATGAAGAAGGCCACCTTGTCTCAAGCTACGACAGTTCGGCTGACAAAACGACAAAGTATCCGGCAGATCCGCCCGGCACTAAAACGTGCCTGAAGCTTAATCAATCCTTCGATATCCCGGAACCCGAGATCATTAAGATAACGTACGATGAGAACGGCGAGGTAAAGACTGAGACCATCGGAAACAAGACCACCACATATGAATACAGCAGCGGGAAGATGACCGGCTACAGTGTCGATAACGGATATACAATTACCACTTATGATGCCGAAAACAAGAAGCTCAAGAGCGAATCAAAAAGCACCGGCTCGATAGATGAATATACCTATAACGAGCACGGCGACGAGGTCCTTTCAACTTTTAAGAGCAAGGGTGAAATCGAGCGCAAGACTGAGACCGCATATACCTATGACAGCAACGGGCACATGACTTCCAAGACAGTGAAGACCTGGAGAAAGACCTATAAGGGAGAAGAGAAAAATACCGGCTATGTCATGACATATATCTATGACAGTCACGGCCTTCTCGTAACGGAGGAAGAAAAGAGCCTTGACGGTGATCTCGTGCGTCTGAAGGCATATTTCTACAAAGCGATATTCGTTCCGGAGGATTAACAACCATGAGATTTGAAGAAAGAGAGATCACTCTCAAAGACGGAAGACAGTGCATACTTAAGCCGAACTCATCAGAATATGCGGAGCAGATGCTCGAGTATCTGAAGAAGACGCCTGACGAGACGGATTTCCTTTTGAGATACCCGGATGAAGTCAAATGGACGCTTGAGGAGGAACAGAAGATCCTTGATGATTTTCTTGAAAATCCTTATGCGATCATGATGGTTGCGGTAGTTGACGGCAAGGTTGCAGGTAACGCGGGTGTGAACGGGATCGGCTACCAGAGGAAGCTCTGGCACCGCTGTTCACTTGCGATCGCGCTTTACAAAGAATACTGGGGTTTGGGCATCGGAACAGCCATGCTCGAATACCTTACCGAGCTTGCAAGACAGGTTGGCTGGAAACAGATTGATCTCGAAGTCGTTTCAGGAAACGACAGGGCTCTTGCGGCCTATAAGAAGTGCGGATTCATCGAGACCGGAGTACGTCATCACGCCTTAAGATTTGATGACGGAACCCTTCACGATGAGATACTGATGTATAAAGAATTGTGATAAGATTTATCTGGAATAAATCAGAAGGGAGAGATTAACATGGGAAACTTTACTGTCGCTTTTTCAAAGAGAATGCCTTACGGTGATCCTGATTACAGATCTGTCGGTCTTGATGTCAAGGGCGAGGCGGAAGTGTCATGCCCTGACCGCGGAGGTAATGAGACTGACGTTGAATTTGTTCAGTCATTGATCTTATCGGTCATCCAGGAACAGCTCTTTAAACTGGAATGTGGGATGATCTCTTACAAGGATCTTCCTTCCAGGGGTCATGTCATAGGTCAGGAAGTCGCATCTGCACTCGGTGCGAAGAATATCACGATCGACTCATTCTCCATTACGGAGATTGCTCCTGATGCCGACTCAATGAGCAGGATCTCAAGCATGGAAAAGATGAGCTCTTTCACTGCCCAGTCTACCGCAGATCAGATGAAGGCAATGGAAGAAGCCAACAAAAGGGCACAGCAGGAACTGAGCCAAATGTCGTTGAATCAGCGCCGCCAGGCTGAAGATCAGGCCCAAAAGATAATGGCTGCACAGGCTGCTGACATGCAGCGCATCATGGAACAGGTCAATCAGATGAGGGGTGACGCAGCAGGATCTGCCGCAGCAGCTGCTCCGTTGGCAGCCGCAGCACCTAAGAGCAGGTTCTGCACCAACTGTGGTGCTCCCAGAGGCAACGGAAAGTTCTGCCCCAGGTGTGGCAAACCGCTCACTTAAGCTTTCCGGAAACAACAAAATAATAACGTAAACTCAGGCGTAAACATTTTCAAGCAAAATGTTTACGCTTTTGTTTACTCTTCGAAAAAGTAAACTCAAACGTAAACTTTTCGGGCCGAATTGTTTACGGAAAAGTTTACGCGTCTTTTTTCTTATTCTTTTTCTCCGGCTTTTTGATATTCATTTTGCAGATCCCTTTAACTGATATGTCAGCATGAATATCCTGTCCCCTAAAACCTGATATGCTTGTGATAGAATAGCTTTTATATTTATAGGGGGTGAAAAATGGATAGAAGAATCGTTGAATTTCTGATAAGAGCCAAGAAGGCAACATATGCGGGAAAGGGCGCAGAGACTGAGTCGTCAAGACCAGAGTCTCATGACCTCATCTACCGCGAAGACGATCTGATGTATCTGGACACGTACCTTGGAGGCGGCAAGTTCGCAGGCGAAGAAGCTCTGTGGATCTCAGGCAAGCCTTACTGGAGCATGAACTATGCAGGCCGCGTGACAGGCGATAACTTCAGCGGCGATTTCCTGAAGGAAGCACTGCTGGAAGTGCCTTTTGACAAGCCTTTCAGAGGACCTGAAAATTATAAGAACGGTGACTATGAGTTCAACTGCAAAGTTGCCGGGGAATTCGAATGGTTTCAGGGTTATGAGACCATAAGCTACAAGGGAGAACAGATCTACGAGTGCTATTTTCACGGCGGGATCATCGAGTAAATGGGAAAGAATCTTAGAAAGCTGATCAGCTACTATAAGCCTTACATGGGAACATTCCTTCTGGATATGTTCTTTGCCGTTGTGGCTTCGGCTATCGCGCTCGTTGTTCCGCTTATCGTACGCTACATCACTTCTGAGGTCATCTATCTTGAGACAGGTGCAAGGGAGAGGATCGTCCATCTCGGACTGATCCTTATAGGTCTTGTCATCATCCAGTTTTTCTCGAATTACTACATTACGAACGTTGGTCACGTCATGGGTGCGAAAATGGAATACAACATGCGCGCCGAGATCTTCTCGCATCTGCAGAAGCTTTCATTCTCGTTCTACGATGACCAGAAGACAGGTCAGCTCATGAGCAGAATCACGAACGACCTGTTTGAGATAACGGAGCTCCTGCATCACGGACCTGAGAACATCGTGATATCGCTTATCAAGATAGTCGGTGCGTTCGTCATCCTGATGGGCATCAGCAAGTATCTGACGGCGGCTGCGTTTATTCTGCTTCCGTTCATGTTCCTGTTTGTCTTCCTTCTCAACAAAAAGATGAGGAGAGCGTTTAAAGCCAACAGACAGAAGGTAGCTGAGATCAATTCCAGAGCTGAAGATAACCTCTCCGGGATCAGGGTCGTAAAGTCTTTTGCAAATGAAGACATCGAGATGGAAAAGTTCAGGGAAGGCAACGATGCTTTCCTGAGATCGAAAAAGAACAGTTATCTGTATCTCGGATTGTTCCAGTCAGGCATGACTGCTTTCATACTGCTCATCAACATTGCAGTCATCATTGCAGGCGCGATACTGATATCCGACGGACTCGTTCAGATTCCTGATTTCATCGCATTCATCCTTTACATCAACACGTTCACCGAACCGATAAGGGTAATCGTTGATTTCACCGAGCAGTTCCAGAACGGCTACACGGGCTTTGAGAGATTCATGGAGATCATGAACATAGAGCCTGACATCAAGGATAAAGAAGGCGCTGTCGAGATGAGCGACGTCAAAGGCGACATCGTTTTTGATGATGTCTCGTTCAAATACAAGGAAGGCGCACACAGAGTCCTGCGCCACATCAATCTCGATATCGAAGCGGGTTCTTATGTCGCTCTCGTAGGTTCTTCAGGCGGCGGCAAGACGACTCTCTGCAGCCTCATTCCGAGGTTCTACGATGTTACCGGAGGAGCCATCAGGATCGACGGCAAGGATATCCGTGACATCAAGCTCAAGAGCCTCCGTGATCACATCGGTATCGTCCAGCAGGACGTATATCTTTTCGCGGGAACCGTTATTGAAAACATCAGTTACGGTAAGCCCGGTTCAACGAGAGAAGAGATAATCGAAGCGGCAAAGCTTGCGAATGCGCATGACTTCATCATGGAGCTTCCGAACGGCTACGATACCGACATCGGACAGCGCGGAATCAAGCTCTCCGGCGGCCAGAAGCAGAGGCTCTCGATCGCGAGAGTGTTCCTCAAGAACCCGCCGATACTCATTTTCGATGAGGCGACGAGCGCACTCGATAACGAGAGCGAGAACATCGTAAAAGAGTCTTTGGAAAAGCTCGCGAAGAACAGAACGACGCTGGTCATCGCGCACCGTCTTTCAACCGTCAGGAATGCCGAGCGTATTCTTGTCCTTACCGAGAACGGGATCGAAGAAAGCGGAACGCACGACGAGCTCATGGCAAAAAACGGCATTTATGCCGGACTTTACAAGTGGAACGCGTGATCTGATATGCATTTTGTAGAAGCGAAAGGACTCGTACATAACAAGGGCGGATACCACGGCATGAACATATACCGCGGCTGTACGCACGGCTGCATCTACTGTGACAGCAGGAGCACCTGTTATCAGTTCACGCACGCTTTCGAAGACATCGAAGTCAAGCAGAACGCACCCGGGCTTTTGGAAAAGGAACTCAGGTCAAAGCGCAGCAAGTGCATGATCGGCACCGGCTCGATGTCAGATCCTTACATGCACTGTGAGACCGAACTTCGCATGACCAGAAAGTGCCTGGAGATAATAAAAAAATATGGATTCGGTCTTGCGATACAGACCAAGTCTGACAGGATACTTGAAGACATCGATCTGCTCGATGAGATTAACAAAAAAGCAAAGTGCGTAGTGGAGATCACCCTCACCACATACGACGATGAACTCTGCAGCATATTGGAGCCCAATGTCTGCAACACAAAAAGACGCATCGAAGTTCTTGAGGAAATGCATAAAAGAGGCATACCCACGATCGTGTGGATGACGCCGATACTGCCTTTCATAAACGACACGGAAGAAAACATCACTAAGATATTGGATGAGTGCGTGAGATGCGGCGTAAAGGGCATGATCAACATGGGCATGGGAGTGACGCTCCGCGAAGGTGACAGGGAGTATTTCTATGCCGCTTTAGACAGGCATTTTCCCGGCCTCAAGGAAAGATACATCAAGACTTACGGCGATTCTTATGAAGTGCCGAGTCCCAATGCCGCAAAGCTCCGGAAGATCCTGACTGACACGTGCAGATCGAACGGAATGCTGATCGACGATGAATGCTTTAAGTACATGAACGATCTTCCCGATAAGCAGCTCAGCATATTCGATTTGGAATAGCTGTCTTTTTGGTGGATAATGTAGGCATTATGTTTGACCCTAAGACCGACAAGTTCCCGTATCCTTTGGAAACCGATAAACACTATCTTGAAATCCACATGGACCGTGGGTATGTTTTCGATACGAATTATCCATACATTGACCGTTCGAAGTGGTTCCGCTTCAGACAGGGTGTGGTGCGTTTTCTGCTGAACATTTTCGTTTTCCATGTTGCAACAGTCCGCATGGGACTTAAGATCGAAGGAAGAGAGAACATTAAAAAGCACAAGGATGTATTAAAGAACGGCGTCGTTTCGGTGGCAAACCATGTGCACATGTGGGACTACATAGCCGTGATGAAAGCGATACGGCCGTTTAAGTCAAACCTTCTTGCCTGGGCACCTAACATAAACGGAGAGAACGGCACGCTGATCCGCATGGTAGGAGGCATTCCGATCCCCGAGGGAAATACCGCTGCCACCAAGACTTATCTGAAAGTAATGCGCAAACTCCTGACGGAGGATCACGGATGGCTTCACATCTATTCAGAGGGCAGCATGTGGGAATACTACCGTCCCATACGTCCTTTCAAGCGCGGTGCTTCACACATAGCCTGCGACTGCGGCAAACCGATCCTTCCCCTGGCATTTTCGTACCGTGAACCCGGCCCGATCAGGAAACACATCTTCCGCCAGATAGCCACGTTCACGCTTCACATCGGAGAGCCGCTGTTCCCGAACAATGAACTGGGCCCAAAGGAAAGGGAAAAGGATCTTACTATCCGCAGCCACGAAGCTGTATGCGCTTTAGCGGGGATCGATCCGAAAGAAAATCTATACGAGCCTTTGTACGGCGAAGACTCCAAGAGGGTGGACTATTACACTACGTCGTACGGGGCAGGATACAAGGGATCACATTAAGACAAGAAAGGCAGATGACATATGGAACTTAAAAAACTTGAGCAGCATCTTTCGGTATGCAAAGTGGCATCCGTCAATGACATTGACCTGAAATTGGATATCCTGTTCATCGGAAAGACTGATGAAGAGATCTCTGTTGTCTGCCCGACAAGTTCCGTACCGGCAGTCACTGTCGAAAGAGATGACGGCTGGAGAGGCTTCCGCATTCAGGGAATACTGGATTTCTCTCTTATCGGGATTTTGTCAAAGATATCCGGAATACTCGCAGATAACGGCATCGGAATTTTCGCCGTGTCAACATACAACACTGACTACATTCTCGTAAAAGAAGAGAATTTTGAAAGGGCTTTGGAAGTGCTGGAAAAAGAAGGATATGAGGTAGTTTAGATCCTCTTATAGAGCCTGTATCCGTCAAGCGCTTTTTCGCCGGTATAGTCAACATAGGGATCGGCTTCCTCACGGATCAGCTCGTAGTTATCCCATTCTTCTTCACAGAAGTAAGTCGTGATGATGTAATCGAAATAACCTTCTCTGATAAGCCTGTTCTGTTCCTCAAGAATGGCCGGATAGTTGGTCTCGATGTTGAGGAAGCAGAAGAACCTGTTTTGGGGAAGCAGGCCTGACGCGTTGTAGAACCCGGAATCCATTACGTCGTAGGTAAGGATCTTTGCATTGGGAGTCTGGTTGATTATCTCGGCATAGCGGTACTGTGCAAGGAAATCCTTCTTCTGCAGGAAGAGGTAAGAGTTCTTGTTCAGCAGGAGGACTACCGCATAAACGACCACGAGAAGTCCCGAAACAAGAGCTTTCAGGAGCGAAGGATTCTGCTTGAAGACATTGCCGAGACTCTCCATTCCCTTGACTGCAGGGATCAGCACCAGGCAGAAACAATATGCTTCAAGATATGCATAGTAGTAGATGAAAGAGTTCCTCGTGAATATGACTCCTGTAGTAAAAGCGAAAGTCAGCACGAGGAAGAACAGTATCTTTTTGCGGTGTGCCTTGTCAAAAAAGAAAAACGAGAACATTGAGATCAGTGAAAGGATCAGCATGGTTCCGAAAAGCGGATATTTCTGGCAGATCGCGCGGTTGCAGTAGAACGGGATGTAGAAGAGCTTTACCACCGGGGTGGAAGCAGGTCCCGCGATGGGTTTGCCTGCGTGGTAAAGGAAAATGTTGTTATAGAAATATCCTTCCCAAAGGAACTTTAATGCTCCGTTGGCGAGGAAATAGATAAGGATCGGAACGGTTAACGCAATGAATCCCGCAAGGAATCTCCAGACAAGAGACCAGAGCCTTGCAAAGCTCTTGCGCTTTATTGTAAGGACCAGGATGTAGATGATGAATCCCGCCATGAATCCTATAAACGTGTATTTGATCCAGAACAACGCTGCCGTGATCACGCCGCAAAGGACAGCCTCGGTGTCGTTCGGGAGACCATCGTCTTCGACTATCGATCTGAGTCCGAAATAAAGCGCAATCGTGAGAAGAGGGAAGCACAGCTCTTCTGCGTTTCCGCCGAAGTTGAAGAGCCTTGATGTATAGGTCAGACCAAGCAAAAGCGGCATAAATGCCATGGCAAATTTCGAAGGTTCAGTGAAGAGCTTGACTGTTTTCCATGAGAATATGGCGAACAGGGAGGCCATTATGCATTCGGCTATCCATCCGCCGATGAAAGACTTCTCACTGATAAGCGCCGCAAAAGCATATATGAAATAAAGAAGCGGACCTTTCTGTTCGTACAGGTCCCTGTATGGAACACGTCCGTGGATTATGCCTCTGCCGACCGTAAAGAAGCAATTCGCGTCATCCCAGGGATTGAACGGATATAAAGGGGAGCTGGTGGAAACGATGGTGATGGTGAGCGTGGCCGTGAGAATAAGGAAGACAAGTTCCATCTTCGAAAGTTTGCTCTTACCTGCCGTTTTTTTAAGCACCATAATTGATTGACGGATAACTCCTTTAATTCTTGAAACTAAGTAATTATACCATCTCCACGATGCGTGGGTAGCCTTCCTTATGAGCGCGTGTTACGCTTTGGGCACATGGAGGTAAGACTTATGGACAAATATGTTACCGGAGCCGTTATCAGGAAGCTCCGTGATAGTAAAAAGATGACACAGGAAGAACTTGCAGAGACTTTATATGTCAGCAGCAAAGCCGTGAGCAAATGGGAGACCGGCCAGGGATTTCCTGACATCAGCCTGATCGAACCGCTTGCAAAAGCACTGGACATTTCGGTAATTGAGCTCCTGTCGGGTGCGGACATAAAGAACAGCAACCGCTCGTCAAACATGCTCAAGGGCAGGTTTTATGTATGCCCGGTCTGCGGCAACGTTATTAGGACAACGGGAGAGGCAGTGATCAGCTGCTGCGGAATAACGCTTCCCCCGTTTGAACCGGAAGGATCTGATGAAGAGCATTGCATAAACGTCGAAAATGTTGAGGACGAATACTATGTCACGGTGGATCACCCGATGGAAAAGGATCACTATATAACGTTCCTTGCGGCGGTGTCTGATTCAAGGGTACAGTTCGTTAAGCTGTATCCGGAAGGAAATGCTGAAGCGAGATTCAAGAGATCCTGCGTGAAAAAGATATACGCATACTGCAACCGCCACGGCTTGTTCCGTATAACGAAATGAATGAACGGCACTTGAGGTGCCGTTATTTTATGGAAATGTCATTTTTTCGCACCAAAAAAGCCCGAAATCAGCCGTGATTCTTCTGTAAGATTGAAAGTCCCGCAGGCGGAATATATAATTTTATTTGCTTTTTAAAGGGATTTTTGGGAGACGGGAGAGAATGAAGCGTTCGGAAATAGCATTAGTGGTTGTGCTTGGTGCTTCCATTGTTTGTGCCTGCTCCGTTGTATGGGTCAGGCTTAAAGGCATTGGCAACCCGTTCGAGACGAGCGCGACAACCGAAAGCTCGACTGCCATCGTCCTGACAGCCGCATCTGCTACGACCTCGGCCGGGGAGTCCGAAGACGATAAGGGACCTCTTGAAGATGAAGAGGTGCTCGAAGGATTCGAAAACTATCTGCATTTCAAGATCAAAGACCTCGAAGCGATCCTTGATGAAGGAAAGAAGCCCTGTACCTGGGGTATAGCTTCGAGTGATAAAAACGAAGTAATGATCATGTTCAAATCGCACACGGGATCTTTGCTCCGTTATCACGTCAACCGCAACAGCGGAAAAACCTACGTTACGAGTTATTCGGTCGAGTATAACGACTATTTCAGGACCAAAGAGACCCTGAACATCAGGGACTACTTAGATAAGAAACCGACTCCTACCCCGTATGCGATAAAGCCGTCCGGCAATACGACGGCTGAAACCGCCGCAAGGCCCAAGGTCAAGATATCGAATGCTGTCAGTAAGACTGCTACGGTCGGAGGCGCAAAGCTGCCTTATAAGATCCCGAAAGTTTCCATCACGGGAAAGAATACCGATTCCGCGAACAAGAAGATGAAGTCTGAGCTCGGCAAATACGATCTCAAGGGCAGCAGCGCAAGGAGCATAACGTATTCCTATCACACAAGCCCCAAGCTGATCTCGATCCTGGTCCACATTTCGGACAACGACAGCACCACCGTCGATACATACAAGGTCTATAACATCGCCGTAAGTTCAGGAAAGATCGTCAGAGACAGCACCGCGGTCAAGCTTGCAGGGAGCTCGACGAAGAAGTTCTTTGCCAAGGTCAAGGCCACATACAAGAAATTCGGCGGCGGGTCCGGCGCGCCTGCTTCGTTTGCCAAGAGCGCGCAGAAGCAGAATCTTAAGAGGGTATCTTACAAATATCTCACCCCGTATGTAAACAAGAACGGACATCTTTGCTTCTTAGGCTATGTCAGCTATTACGGCGGAGCCGAAAAGGGTTACAGGGTATTTGACGCTACTTCCAAAAAGCTCATAGTCTGACCCCGCAACTAAAACTTACCCGGATCTCATCGGAATGTAAGTTTTGGTTGGTGGACTGCCCATACCTTTGCGTTTAGACTTATGTCAGGAATATTTGCAAAGGTGGGAATAGTATGAGAAAACACTATTTAGACAACATCAGATGGGTGACGGTCGTTGTGGTCGTGCTCTATCACGTCCTTTACATGTACAACGCGGAAGGCATATTGGGCGGCGCCGGAAAGATCACAAACTTAAGTGTGCAGCACTACGACGCTTTTATGTATCTCGTTTATCCGTGGATAATGCCCGTGCTCTATATCGTTGCGGGAATCAGCTCGAGGATCGTGCTCGATAAGCATACCGCAAAGGAATTCATAAGGAGCAGGACGAGAAAGCTCCTGGTCCCTTCGACGATCGGTGTTCTTGTTTTTCACGTTGTACAGGGTTATGTCAGCATGTCATTTGGCGATGCGTTCACAGAGCTGGCAAAGGCGAATGTTCCGGCTCCTGTCATATTCATGATAATGGTCGCTTCGGGAAGCGGAGTGCTCTGGTTCTGCCATCTTCTGTGGATCTACAGCCTTATCCTGGTATTGATCCGCAAGATCGAGAAAGGCCGTCTGTTGGATCTTGGAGCAAAAACGCCAATCTGGCTCATCATCCTGCTCTTCTTCCCGCTGTGGGGAGCTGCGCAGATCCTTAACGCGCCGATAGTCTCGGTCTATAGATTCGGATTTTATCTGGCTTTCTACCTGATCGGATATTACGTATTCTCAAATGATCAGGTCATCGAAAAGCTTAAGAAATATGCGGTATGGTTCATAGCGGCAGGTGCAGCTTTATGCATCGCATTCACGGTCATCTACTTCTGGGTAAAGGGCGGAATGAACTATGCGGACAAGCCCGTCAACGTGGGACCTTTATATGTGGCATGCGCTTATTTCGGTTCCCTTGCCATGATCGCCGGCTTTGCAAAGTTTGGCGACATCAGCAACAGGCTCACCGGATGGATGAACAAGAGGAGCTTCGGGCTCTATGTCTTCCACTATCTCGGCATCTCGTCGATGGCGCTTATCTTTGCCAAGCACATGTTGTTGCCTGCGCCTCTTTGCTATATCATCAGCTTGATAGCAGGATTCGCGTTCGGTTACGGCCTCTATGAGATCTTTTCGAGGATCCCGTTCTTCCGCTGGGCGCTGCTGGGCATCAAGAAGGAGAAAAAGAATGTTCAAAGATAATATTATCCATCTGCGCAAGATAAAACAGCTTACGCAGGAAGACGTTGCCGACAAGATCGGAGTCACCAGGCAGTCCGTGGCAAAATGGGAATCGGGCGAGACAGTTCCCGATCTGGAGAAATGCAGGCTTCTGGCGGAGCTTTTCGGCGTATCTTTGGACGATCTGGCGAACTATGAACCTGACGAGAATCTGGGAATGGAAGTGCCTCCCAAAGGAAAGCACATGTTCGGACTGGTCACGGTCGGCGACAAGGGCCAGATCGTGATCCCTGCCAAGGCCCGCAAGCTTTTCGAGATAAATGCGGGTGACCAGCTCGTCATAGTCGGTGATGAAGGTCAGGGACTGGCCATTTTGAAGCCTGAGTACTTCCTTTCGATGGCACAGATGATCGAAAAACAGAAAACAGATAACAGATAATGCCCTCTGTGGTAAACTCTTTATATTTAATAAAGAGTAACCGGAGAGTAACCGGACTGGAGAGCTTTATGTACTACAAGATAGGGGAGAGGATCGAGCCTTTCGAGCCTAAAACGTTTGACAACATCCCGTTTCAGTATGTTGCCGTCATCGGATCCGAGGAGTGGATCAATTCCAACCGCAAGTTCGACATGGGTATCGAGTGGGATATCAATCTTGACGATATCTCAAATACCGGCTGTGAAGTGAACATCGATTCGCTTACCGGAACATTCTGCATCCCGAGCCGTGACAAGATCAACGAGGTCTACCACAATTTCGCGTTCGCTCTGGACGAGAAGGGTATCGTCTTCATTGACGATGAGGGCTTCGCGTCAAAGATAATCGAGAGGATCGCTAAAACCAAGAAATACATCAACCCCTGCCTTGAGAAGTTCTTATACGATTTTCTGGAGAGCATAATCCACAGGGACTATAAGATCCTCGAGAAGTTCGAGATAAAGCTCGATGCAATGGAAGACGACATCCTGAAGGGTGAGGCGGAGGAATCGATAATCGAACTCAGTGACATCAGGAGCCAGATCAGAGATCTCAGGATCCACTATGCGCAGCTTCTGGATCTCAGCCAGGAGCTGGAAGAAAACGAGAACGAGTTCTTCAAAGAAGACAACGAAAGATATTTCCACCTGGTTGCCCAGCGCGTCAGGACGCTTTACGACATGACGACATCGCTTGCAGACTATACGGCTCAGATAAGGGATCTTAGCCAGGCGCAGATCGACCTCAAGCAGAACAAGATAATGACGATCCTCACGGTAATTACGAGTATCTTCATGCCGCTTACGCTCATTGCGGGCTGGTACGGAATGAACTTTGTCTACATGCCCGAATTCCAGTCTCCGATCGCTTATCCGATCGTAATCGGCGTATCCGTAATGATCGTCATAATCAGCCTTATCTTCTTCAAACGGAAGAAATGGCTCTGACCCGGAGGGTTTTCTCTGAATTTATTATTTAGTGTTATACTTCACAAGTAGATTAAGGGACTCTTCTAATTCGGATATCCGGGTGTCCCCCTGGAGGAAAATATATGGCGTGGGCTCCTAAAAAGCTTACATCATCGCAAATAATAATCTTAGGCTTCCTGGGAGCGATCCTTCTCGGAGCTTTGCTTCTTATGCTGCCGTTCGCGACTGCGGACGGACAGGGCGCAACTTTTGCCGACGCGATCTTCACCGCAACATCTGCCGTCTGCGTTACGGGACTGATAGTCCAGGATACCGCAACCTATTGGTCAGGATTCGGACAGGCGATAATCCTGACGCTTATCCAGATCGGCGGCATGGGCGTTGTTACGATGGCAGTCGCGATATCGGTCATTTCCGGAAGAAAGATCGGACTCATGCAGCGCAGCACCATGCAGGAAGCGATCTCAGCTCCGCAGATGGGCGGCATCGTCAAGCTCACGGGATTTATCTTAAAGATCACGGGCATCATCGAACTGACCGGAGCAATGCTCCTTGCACCTGTGTTCATCAAGGAATTCGGCGTAGGCAAGGGCATCTGGTATTCAGTCTTCCATTCAGTCTCCGCATTCTGCAATGCGGGATTTGACCTGATGGGCGCCAAAGAGAAATTCTCGTCACTGACTTATTTCCCCGGTCACCCGCTTGTCAATGTGGTCATTATGCTCCTGATCATAATCGGCGGTATAGGTTTCCTTGTCTGGGAAGACGTTAAGACAAACAAGTTCCATCTTCACAAATACCGCATGCAGTCCAAGCTCGTACTGCTTACGACACTGGTTCTGATCACCGTTCCTGCACTGTATTTCTTCTTTTTCGAGTTTAAGGATACGGCTGTGGGCACAAGGATCTGGGGTGCCATCTTCCAGTCCGTAACCACAAGAACGGCAGGCTTTAACACCCTTGATCTGACGAAGCTCAAATCAGGCGGTCTTACTTTCATGATCGTGCTCATGCTCATCGGAGGTTCTCCGGGATCTACGGCCGGCGGTATGAAGACGACCACATTTGCAGTGGTGGTCCTGACTGCATTCTCGGTCTTCAGACGTAAGGAGCATACTGTTTTCGGCGGCAGGACCATACCGGACAGCGTTCTCCGCAACGCGATCGCGATCGTGACGATGTACCTCATCCTTTTCGTTACGGGCGGCGTAGCCATCAGCGCCGTTGAAGGTCTTCCGTTGATGACCTGTCTGTTTGAGACCGCATCTGCGGTAGGCACGGTTGGTCTCACATTGGGCATCACGCCGGGCCTTTCCATATTCTCACGTGTGATACTGATAATTCTCATGTACATAGGAAGAGTTGGCGGACTTACCTTGATCTTCTCTGCTGTGACAAGTCAGGGCAATCTGTCCAAATTACCCCAGGAAAAACTGACTGTAGGATAAGGAGGAGATTATGAAATCAATCTTATTGATCGGACTCGGACGTTTCGGCAAGTATATTGCATTGAAGCTCAACAGCATGCACCACGAGGTCATGGCCATAGACAACGACGAGGAGCGCGTCAATGCCATACTGCCTTACGTTACCAACGCGCAGATAGGCGACAGCACCAACGAGGAGTTCATGCGTTCGCTCGGAGTTGATAACTATGATGCCTGCATCGTAGCGATCGGCGATGATTTCCAGAACTCACTCGAGACAGCGTTCCTCCTGAAGGAACTCGGAGCCAAGAAGGTCATTGCGCGTGCTTCCAAAGGTACACAGGAAAAGATACTTTTAAGAAACGGTGCTGACGAAGTCGTATATCCCGAAAAGAAGATAGCGGGATGGACTGCCATCACATGCACTTCAGACGCCATTATGGATTACATAGCGATCAACAGCGAATATGCGATCTATGAGATGGCAGTTCCTGCAGAATGGTATGGCAGCACGGTCATTGAGGTTGATATCAGAAGAAGATTCGGCATAAACATCCTCGGAATAATGAAGAATGAAAAGCTGAACATGATGATCTCGCCTGATACGGTTTTCGAGCCGGACACATCGGTATTGGTTCTCGGTTCGGAAAAAGCGGTCTTTAAGTGCTTTAAGGTCTGACAGTCACGGATTATTAACAGTTTATAATCACTTCCGAAACTTCTGAAGTGTTTATTAACACCTTTTCAAAAATCTCACATATATAATGGAATCAATCCTTTTGATGTGTGTGAGGAAACCCCGTGGTAAAGACCAAAACCGACAAGGGTAACATTAAAAACACTCTTCGGAAGATCTCTTTGAAAAGAGAAACCCCGAAGAGTGCTTTTATCTTGCTCGCTCTTTTGTACGCGATCTCATATTACATGGTCGTAATTACGGCCAAGGCGCACGGGACCGTCGTTTTGTTTGGCGTAACTCTTGATATCAGTTCTTTCACGGGTGTCTTTTCCTCGCTTTCGAACATCTGCCTGATCTGTATGGTCCTGCTGTTCCGCAAAGCGGGCTTTATTCTTGCCCTGGCATTGCTTTCGATACAGTTCCCCGGAATACTCATGAACATAATCAGACTGCGCAATTACAGGAACATTCCGGGCATATTTTCCAATATACTTGTCACGATCTCCGTAACGATCATCTATCTTGGAAGCCGTAGGATCACTTTATATCAGAACAGCATCCGCGAGCAGGCCGTAACAGACAGGATCACGGGGCTCCCCAACAGGTTCGCCGGCGGCGAGCTCATGCAGGACCTCATTAAGAATTCCGAGAAGTTTGCCCTTGTCTCCATCGACATCAACAACTTCAAGAGCATAAACGACACAATGGGTCATGAGACAGGTGACAACGTCTTAAGAGAGATAGCTGACAGATGGAGAACCCTTGCGGATTCTCACAAGACCGGAACTACGGATTTTGTCGGAAGGACCAGCGGTGACGAATTCTACCTGATAATCACCGGAACAGGTTCGTCTGAAGCCTATAAGAAGACCATTGATGCTTACAAGGATGAACTCGAGAGAAAGATCACGATCGATGACTGCGATTACTATCTGACGGCGTGCTTCGGATATACCACATGCCCGGATGACAGTGACGTCATAGAGAACCTTTATCTTTTCTCGGATTCCGCTCTTCACGAAGTCAAGAAAAAGGGAAGCGGAAGCAGGATCCTGAGATTCAATCATTCCGTACTGAATTCCGAAAAAGATCTGGAGATCGAGCGTAAGATCCGTTCTTGCTTGAGCTCAGGCAAGCTCCTTTTCAATCTTCAGCCACAATATGACCTCGAGCATAATCTCCGCGGCTTTGAAGCGCTGGCCCGCATGAAGGACGATGACGGTTCATATATCAGCCCCGTTGAGTTCATTCCCGTCGCGGAGAAGACAGGCCTTATTGACCGTATCGATCTCGGCGTGTTTGAAATGGCAGCGTCTTTGCTGGCTTCTCTTCCGAATGCCGAAAATCACGACTTTCTGCTCAGCATCAATGTCTCCGTCAGGCACCTCATGAAGAACAATTTCATGGAAGAGATCAGAAGGGTAATCTCCGAAACGGGTTTTCCTCCGCACAGGATCGAGATCGAGATTACCGAATCCATCATGATCGACTCTGCGGAAAAGGCTCTGTGGCGCATCGAAGAGATCAAGAAGATGGGCATGAAGATCGCAATCGACGATTTCGGAACAGGCTACTCATCGCTCAGTTATCTGAACAGCATTCCTTCCGATCTGCTTAAGATCGACAAGGCCTTCATAGACAAGATGGATGACAGCGATTCTTCAAAGCAGTATGTTTCCATGATCATTTCGCTCGGACATATCCTTGGCCTGAAGGTCATATCCGAAGGCGTTGAATCGCAGGAACAGCTCGACGAACTGAAGGCCATCGGGTGCGATTACATCCAAGGTTATATCTGGGGCAAGCCCATGTCGCCCGAGAAGGTGAGCAAGCTCATGGAATCTGTCGATGCCGGTCAGCCTGTGAATCCTCAATAATAATTTAGCCGAGTGGTATAATACCCTTGTCTGAGTTTCTTTTTCAGACGGCCTTGGGTGGCGGAGCAGGAGGGTATGTATGTCAGAGAACGTTGCGAACAAGATCAGCAATCATAAGCATGATGTTTTCATAAGTTATTCAACCAAGAATAAGAATGTCGCAGATGCGATCGTTGCTGATTTCGAACAGCACGGCATCAAGTGCTGGTATGCCCCAAGAGACATAGTTCCCGGTGCAAGATGGGTCACCGCGCTTACGGAAGCGATCAAGGAAACAAACATATTCATACTCATTTATACGGAAGATTCCAATCAATCCAAGCAGGTCATGAATGAAGTCGCAGTGGCTTTCAATGCGGGAAAGACAATAGTTCCGTTCAGACTGACCAAAGATACCATGAATGCCGAATTCGGTTATTACCTTTCCAGGGTTCACTGGCTTGATGCTCTCACGCCCCCTTTAAATCAAAACATCGAGTCCTTGAGAAAGTATGTCATGAACATACTTCAGATCGCTCCTCCAGGAGATCTTCAGGCTGAGAAGAATGATGTCCCCGCCAAGGTTAAGAAAGCTCCCAAAAAGAAAACCAACCCGTTAAAGATAATCATTCCGGCAGTTGCTGCATTACTCGTACTGCTCGGAGTACTGTTTGCATTCTTGTTTGCGGGTAATCCGTCTAAATACATGGCTCTTGGTATTGAAGCATATAATTCCGAATATCGTGGTACAGAAGATAATGCACGGGCCCGTGAATATTTCGAGAAGGCTTCCAAGAAGAATCCTGACGCATATTATTACCTTGGCCGTCTCCTTGAGAGAGATGACAAAGATGAAGAAGCCAAGAAACAATACGAGACCGGCATGGAAAAGGGCAGCGACCGTGCAACTGCAAGACTGGGTTATCTGTATCTTACGGGAAACGGCGTAAAGATAGATCTGGAAAAATCAAACGAATTGATCGATAAGGCAAATAAACAAGGCTGTATAGAAGCAAAACTCTATGCCGGACTCCTGAAAATGTCAGGTCGCTTTTCCGGAGAAGATGCGGATGCAAAACAAGCACTTGAATATTTTAACGCTGCACTTGGCTCATCAGATAAAGAAATAGTTGCTGCTTCTTACATAAAGATCGGAGACGTTTATAAGAACGGATTTGCCGGTGTTGAAAGGGACTACGATAAAGCCATCGAGAATTACAACCTTGCAATGACAAATTATCCTGCATATAGAGGAGATGCCAATTACAGTATTGCAAGATTATATGCAGCGCGCGGCGAAGATGTACATGCTCAGGATTATTACAGGGAAGCAATGAAATACTTTGATAAGGCTGCTGAGCTTGGAAATATCTCGGCACTTAACGCTGTGGGTGTTTCATATGAGAGTGGATACGGGCGTGAGCATAACGGACAGACTGCTTATGATTATTATAGAAAAGCTGCAGACTCCGGAAATGTCACTGCCATGAGAAACATAGGCAGACTATACAGATACGGCAAAGATCCTCTCCAGGAGAACATCGACGAGGCCTATAACTGGTACAAGAAAGCAGCCGATGCCGGTGACGGGTATGCCATGAATATAATCGGCAACATGTATCTTAATGGAGAATATGGCAAAAATGGCGATGAGAATGACTATAAAGCGGCCAGACAATGGTATGAGAAAGCTGCTGAAAACGGGTATGTTGATGCTTATTCCAGTCTTGGCGATATTTACCTTGATGGGTATGGCGAGGAAAAGAATGTCGATAAAGCTCTTGAGTATTATCAAAAAGGTATTGATCTGGGAAGCACTAGCTGTATGATCCAGATGGGATATTACTATGGTGTTCTAAAAGAAGAACGGGATAATAACGAAGCATTTAAATGGTATATGAAAGCCGTAAATGCCGGTGATGAAGTTGCGATGTATAACGTGGGATTATACTATGCTAACGGTTGGGCGGTTGATAAGGACTATAACGAAGCCGCAAGATTTTTTAGAATGGCTGAAAACGAGGGGTATGCCAATGCAAGCTATCAGCTCGGAGCATTGTACAAAGAGGGAAATTTGTCTGATGATAACAAACCGGATTATGAGAATGCACTAAAGCATTACAAGAAAGCAGCTGATCTGGGTGATTCAGATGCCATGGTTGAAGTTGGAGTAATATATGATGACGGTTTGTTGGGCACCGAAGACGATAACACTGCAAAACATTATTATGAAAAAGCTGCAGCTGTAGGAAATAAATACGGTGCAGGTAATCTCGGCAACTTTTATTACAAAGATGGAGATTATGTAAAGGCAAGAGAATACTATGAAGATAAATCCGGTTGGGAAGTAAACGCATATGCCGCATACCGACTTGGCCTGATGTATTATGATGATTCAGTCGATAAAGGAGTTATCGCCAAAGATCATGCCAAAGCGAAGATATATTTCTTAAAAGCCGCCGAGTTTGAATTTGATGACAAGGATATAATGGAAAAAATATATGGCGGATTAGGTTATTGTTTCTTTAATGAAAAGGATTATAGTGCTGCAGGAAAATACTTTGTGAAAGCTGCAGATGTTGATACCAGCAATGCAATGTATGCAAGACATGCAGGCGTGGCTTATGAAAATGCAAAAGAATATAACAAAGCCGCAGTTTGTTACAGTGCGGCTTTGGATAGGGGTTACAGCGGAAAGGATGATCTCGTTGGCACTCTGAAGAAACTGAATGAGAAAAAGCTCTTAAGTCAGGAGACTTACGACAAATACGTGAAAAAGTGGGTCGAAACTAAGAAATAGTTCTTCCAAACGCTGATAAGCTTAAGTTACTGCTTATCAGCGTTTTTTATGCTTAAGACGATGATCGCAGCGAATACCAAAAGCATACCAAGGATCGCAACAGGTCCTATGGTCTCTTTCATGACGAAAAAACCGAAAAGCGTTGCTGCGGCAGGTTCAACGGTCGCAAGGACTGCTGCCCTTCCTGCCGTGGTCTTTCCGAGACCGAGTGTATAGAGCAGGAACGGGATCACGGCTGTGATCACAGATGTCAGGAGAACAAAGCCGAACAGTGCGGGCTTGTTTTCTGCAGCTGATATCTTCGTCATGAGATCCATAGGATCAGAGACAAATACCGAACCAAGTCCTGCGATCAGGAACGTATAGCAGGTTACCATAAGAGGTGAATATTTCCTGAGCGCAAATGTTCCGAAAATGCTGTAAAGGCCGTAGCCAAGGCCGGAACCGAGTCCTACTAGGATCCCGGCCGGCGTTACTTTGCCGCCGAATCCCGATACAAGAACGCACCCGGAGAAAGCAAGGACAAGCGCGATGATCTTTCCTGCAGTGATCTTTTCCTTGAGGAAGATGATCGCAAGGATCATGACCCAGATGGGTGAAGTGTAGAGGAGGATCGCCGCCGTGGACATTGTCATGAGGCGTATCGCGGTGAAGTAGCAGCAGGTAAAGAACAGGATGCTCACAAGGCCCAGCGCCAGGAACAGCGGAATGTCTTTCGGACTGATCCTGAAGCCTTGGGGTTCTTTGATGAGAAGGATGAGGGCGAAAAGGATCCCTGCCGTGACGAGTCTTAAGCATGCGACCTGAATGGATGTAAAACCAAGGCTGTTGAGGTGACGGACAAAAATGCCCATGCTTCCCCAGAACAGCCCTGCTATTATTATCAGAATGTCGCCTAAAGCGCTCTTTTTCTCCACGAAAGTTCCTCCTGACGCGCGCATTATAGCACTTTATTCACACGCACAATGCGGATAATGTATAATTATTTTTGTTTTTTATAATTGGAGGAGAATTTTTGTGAAGAAAAAAGAGCCTAACGAGCGCCGCGGTGAAGTAGAGAAGATCCTGCTTGAATTAAGCGGCATGGATCAAAAGGCTCTTTTCGAAAAATACCAGACGGATGAGGAAGGCTTAGACCCCATACAGGCGGCTGACCGTCTGGACGAGTACGGAAGGAACATCATTGATTTCGGCAAGGAGAAAAGCCTTGCCGTAAGGATCAAGGATGCGGTCATAAACCCGTTTAACATAGTGCTTCTGGTTGTAGCGGCCATAACATTCGTAACCGACGTAGTGCTTTCTGATGAGCCTTCGCTGGCAACTTTCATAATGCTCGTTGCGGTTATCATCATCTCTGCGGTCATCTCTTTTGTACAGGAAGAGAAGTCAAATAACGCAGCCAAAAAGCTCCAGGGCATGATCACAAACAAGCTCGACGTCTTAAGAAACGGCGTTGAGACGGAAGTTGAGATCGAAGAACTCGTTCCGGGTGATATCGTAAAGCTTGCTTCAGGTGACATGATCCCTGGTGACGTGCGTTTCATCGAGACGAAGGACCTCTTCATCGATCAGTCGCAGCTTACAGGCGAGAGCAACCCTGTCGAGAAATTCACGACGTCTGAGACAAACTGCGGCGTTACCGATCTTGCAAACATCGGCTTCATGGGATCCAACATCGTTTCGGGATCTGCCAAGGCGATCATACTCACGACAGGTGAGGAGACATATTTCGGAAGCATGGCCAAGAGCCTCAACTCTTTCGAGGAGAAGAGCGCATTCGAGAAGAACCTCGATTCCGTAAGTAAGCTCCTGATCCGTTTCATGCTGGTAACGGTTCCTGTTATTTTCATTGCAAACTTCTTTACCAAGGGCATGGGTGCGTGGCTCCAGTCACTGATGTTCGGCATCACGATCGCAGTCGGAATCATGCCTGAGATGCTCCCGGTCATCATGAACTCTTCTCTTGCGAGAGGCGCTATCAACATGTCCCGCAAGAAGACCATAGTTAAGCGTTTGGGTGCCATCCAGACGTTCGGTGAGATGGACGTATTCTGCACTGACAAGACCGGAACGCTTACGCAGGATGAGATCATACTTGAAAAATATATGGACGTCCTGGGCCGTGAGGACAAGCGCATCCTAAGACATGCATTCCTTAACAGCTACTTCCAAACGGGTCTTAAGAACCTGATGGACGTTGCCATCATCAACCGTGCCGAGAAAGAGGAGCTATCGTTCCTCAAGGAAGCTTATGTCAGGGAAGACGAGATCCCGTTCGACTTTTCGCGCCGCAGGATGAGCGTCGTGTTAAAGGACAAGAACGGCAAGCGCCAGCTCATCACGAAGGGCGCGGTTGAAGAGATCCTTTCGATCTGCTCGTTCATCGAGATCGACGGCGAAGTTAAAGAGATATCCGACGAGCTCATCGCAAATGCGAAAAAGCTTGCCGAGGAGAATAACCTTGAAGGCATCCGCGTTATTGCCGTTGCACAGAAGAACAATGTTCACGGCGTTGATGTTTTCGGCGTTCAGGATGAGAGCGACATGGTCCTCATCGGATTCGTTGGCTTCCTCGACCCGCCGAAGGAGTCCGCAGGAACTGCCATCAACGCATTGAGAAAGAACGGCGTCCGTACGGTCGTTCTTACGGGCGATTCCGAAGGCGTTGCGATCAACATCTGCGGCAGGCTCGGCTTCAGGACTGAGATGACTCTTACGGGAGCGAAGATCGATGCGATGAGTGACGAGCAGCTTGCTGAAGCCTGCGAGCATTGCGATATCTTCTCAAAGCTCTCTCCATATCAGAAGCAGCGCGTCGTTAAGATGTTCCAGTCGAAGGGTCACATAGTCGGATACATGGGTGACGGCATCAACGACAGCTTGCCGCTCAAGCAGGCCGATATCGGAATCTCCGTTGATAACGCAGTTGATATCGCGAAGGAAGTCGCTGACATCATCCTTCTCGAAAAGGATCTCAACGTGCTCGATGAAGGCGTTGTTGAAGGCAGAAGCACATTCGCAAACATGTCCAAGTATCTTAAGATGTCTGTTTCCGGTAACTTCGGAAACATGTTCTCGGTTCTTATCGCGAGCATCTTCCTGCCGTTCCTGCCTATGCTTCCTGTGCATATCCTCGTCCAGAACCTCCTGAACGATTTTGCCCAGCTCGGCATGCCTTTCGACCATGTTGAATCGAAGTATATCGAAAAGCCCAAGAAATGGGACCTCGGAGGCATCAAGGGATTCATGGTGTCTTTCGGACTTTTAAGTACGGTGCTTGACGTACTGTGCTTCCTTGTTCTCTGGTTCATATACGGATATAACAATCCCGACATGGCCGGCTACTTCCAGTGCGGATGGTTTATGTTCGGCGTTATCTCGCAGACGATGGTTATCCATACGATCAGGACGCCGAAGCTCCCGTTCATCAACGACAGGGCTTCGATCCAGCTTTCGATCTCAACTCTTGCGATAATCGCCGTTACTTTGATCATCGGATTTACAGGTGTATCCAGGCTTTTCAGCCTGCCTGCGATGCCAATCAGCTACATGCTCTGGCTCGCGCTCCTCATGGTCGTTTACATGATCTTTGCCCAGATCATGAAGATCATCTACATCAAGAGACACAAGGATTGGTATTGATATGACAGAGAAGAAGTCCGTTTCAAAACTGAAGAAAGGGCTTTTAACTTTCGCCTTTTGTTTAGTGGCGCTGGCAGTTTTGGTGCTTACGGGAGCGAGGCTCTTTTTCAGGGTCCCCGTGAGATCTTATTACCGGGCATCCGAAAAGGCGTTCGTGATACCGGGACTTTCGGAGACAATGATCCCCCAGGGCCTTGATTACCTTGAATCAGAGGGACTCTATCTTGTCGGAGGCTATCAGAAGAACGGCACGCCTTCACGTGTCTACATGATCGAAAAAGCAACAGGGAAGACAAGAGGTTATGTTCTTCTCGGAGATCAGGACGGCAAAGGGATGGCGATCCACGCGGGTGGCCTCGCAGCCAACGGAGACTATCTCTATGTAGGCGGCAACGAGGATCCGTTTGTATATGTTTTCAAGCTTTCTGACGTATTGTCCGCAGGCAACGCGCAGATAGTAAAGACCCTCGGAACCTTTGACACAAAGTACGGTGACTACGAGCTCCGTGCCGATTTCATGTGCTTCTCTGACGGCAAGTTCTATGTCGGCGAGTACTACAGGGAACCCAACTTCCGTACGCCTGATTCGCACAGATACGATTGCCCTTCAGGCGAGACGAACCGTGCTCTCATGTTCAGCTACGAGGTAAGCGATTCGGACACTTCAAAGTTCGGCCTGGAGACCGTCGCTTCAGAGGTCTATTCATTGCCGGATAAGGCTCAGGGCGTTGTAATACACGACAACAAGATGTGGATATCGATGTCTTACGGAACAGAAAAGTCCACGATCGCCTGCTACGATGTTTTCGGAAAGAGTGCGGGAGTCTTTGATCCCAAGGCAGGAAATGCAGAACTCTTTGTCTTGTACAAGAGTACGCTGGAAGGCGGATTCAAGGCTCCGCCGATGTCGGAGGAGATAGTCTTCGTTGACGGCAAGATGCTCATAATGTGCGAGTCTGCGTCTGCGAAATACGTCTTCGGAAACTTTACCGGCGGCAGATGGTGTTACGCCACTGACGTTACGAAGCTTGCCTGATGGGATACCGCCGAAACAGTTAACAGCAATATTAAGAACGGTAAGGTCCTTAAGCGTCTATGCAGGCTATAAGGATGTCGTCAGCAGTATAGTATTCGAAAGCGATCCTTTCAGGACGGACCCCGTAAATTTTTTCGAATGAATCCTTCATGCCGTCGATCTGTTCACGAAGGCCGCTGTCTTCGAGGTTTTGCTTCACCTGTGCACGCTGGTCCTCGGTCATTTCCTTGTTGTAGTAATACTTGTAAGTAATGGTGTTTCCACGTACTTCGATAGTCGCATCTTTATAGTTGTTCCTGAAGGTATCGCTATCCTTCATGTTATCGATAGTTCTCTGGAGCTCTTCAGGAGAGATGACTTTTTCAAGTGTTTTGGTCTCGCCATCGCCGGTCTCTCCGATAGAACTTTCGACAGTTTCTTCAGTCGTGGTTTCGCTTGTGGTGTCGCTCGTTTCCTCGTCCGTGGTTAAGATATCATCTGTTGTTTCAGTGGTTTCGTCTGTGTCATCGGTACTTTCGGTATAAGAATAGGTCTCATCTTCAGTTTCCTTGGGAGCCTTTGCTTTGCCTGCAAACTTGATGGCCGCAAAGATACCTCCGCCCAGGAGCGACAGACCGACAGCGCTTGCGATGATGGCGATCACCGGTCCCTTTTTGGATCTCTTCGGAGCCATGGGCGCATTTTGCGGGCCCGCTACCGGACTTCCGCAGCCATCACAGAACATTGAACCGTCAGCGAGCGGCTTGCCGCAATTATTGCAATATATCATTTAAAGATCCCCAAAAAAAGATTATGTCTATTTTATTTGTTTTCCGCACTTATCGCAAAAGGCAGATGATGCGTCCTGCTTGTTCCCGCAGTATTTGCAGAATATGACCTGATTAGAGGCTGCCGGGGCAGGAGCCGGCTTGCTTTGTGCAGGTTTTGCCTTGTTGTTCGGGCCGTTCTTTTGGACCGGCTTCTTGTTTTTCTTATTTGTCACAGCGACAGCTGTCAATATTACTATGCCCAAGCCGACGAAAGATGCGCACAATACTATAACCCAGAACCTGGAGTCTATCTCATAGATCTTATCGATGGCATCCGGTTCAGTATCCTCTTCTTGGGATTCGGTACGTTTTGTCGATCTTACAGACGTCGTCCTTACGGTCGAGTTACCGCTGCTTTCCATGACGGATTTTTTGTACTGTGAAGCCAGAACAAGTGCCAATGTGATCGATCCGGCAACCAATAAAACGGCGATTATCGCGATCACTACCGGCAGAACGGCCTTATTGGGCTTTTTTGCAGGCTTTACAGGCTTGTTTTGAGCAGGGACCGGAGGCGGTGTCCAGGTCGGTACCTGTGCAGGAGCGCGGGCAGGAGTCCATGTAGGCACCTGTGCGGGCGCGGGAACCGGTGTCTGGGCAGGAGTCCAGGTAGGGACCTGTGCCGGCCCCTGTACGGGTGCGCCTTGTGCGCGGCGGACTCTGATCGTCCCGGGATTATATTCCTGCTGAGGAATAGCATTTGCGGCAGGTCTCTTCGGGACATAAGTCCCGATCCTGTATGTTCTTGCTTCGACCTTACACAGAGCGTCGTAGAATTCCTGAGCTGACTGGAAACGGTCGTTCGGGTCATAGGCGCAGGCATGAAGTATTACTTCAGCCAACGCAGGTCCTGCATCAATTGGAGGCGGGATCAGTTCGCCGTTGAACCTGCGCTGTTTTGCCTCTTCCATTTCTGTCGGTGTGGGCATCCTGTTCAGATCGAGAAAAGGGCCATGCCTGCGGTTCATGAAATAATACAGGACCAGGCCCAGGGAATAGGTATCGATACGTGAATCGTAATGGAGGAATCTGGCAACTTCCGGCGCCATGAAATCAGGGGTGCCTTTAGATGACAGACTTCCGCTTAGGCTGTCATTGTATTTGGCAACACCGAAATCAGAAAGCTTAAACGTGTTCGTAGAAGTGTTTACAAGGATATTGCTCGGCTTGATATCACGGTGCAATACATTTTTGCTTTCGCATATCTTTAAAGCATCGCAGATGTCTTTCCCGATCTTGACCGCTATGTGCTCATTAAAGCCGTTGTTGTTTATCCATGACCTTAAGTCGGTCATTAATTCCATGCGGATATATATGATCCAGCCGATACTGTCTTTTTTTGGAACGACTTCGTAGTCTTCGATCCTTGCAACATTGGGAGAATCCCTGAAATCCATCATAAAACGGATCTCATTGACATATTCAGTGCGGATCTCGTCAAATTCTCTGCGGATCTCTTCGTCGGTAGCTCCGTCAAGTTTACGGTTTGCTATTTCGCTTTCTTCTTTCGGAATGTTGATGACTTTAATGGCAACGGCATCACCGGCGATAACTGCGGTCTTATGCACAGCTTTATATACGAATCCGAATGAACCTGCCCCGATCTTTTCCGTAATCTTCCAGTTTGGCCAGATTACGCTGATATCCGGGAAATCTTTGTTCTCGCCTGCCATTCTCTACACCTTCCTGTAACGTGCGCAACACCGTCTTTGCCAATGTAATCCGGCGAAAAACCGGCGCTTTGCGTTTTCCCCTCGCATCGTACCGGAATATCGGTGTTACGTATGTTAATTCTAATCTTTTTGGGTGCCTGTTTGGAGAGGTATCACCCAAATTTTACAGATTTAATAGACAATTAATATTTTTGGGGCGGAACCGGTTTTATCTGAATGTGAGATAAATGAATAACGCGCAGCCAAAACAGACAAGAGCAATGATACAAAGAATGACAATGGCATCATTAGCAAGCTTTTTGCCACATTTTCTGCAATAGATTATATTACGCCCTCCAAACAGTTGCTTATGATTAGATCATTAAAAGCTGAATGCAGACGAAATTAGATAAGTCAGCGCAAATACGAAGGCACTTAATGCAAGCGATATGATCGAAAGGATCAATCCTGTCTTTCTCATTCCGCTGGCATTACCGAGTTTGCCCGAAATGATCGCAAATACAAGTCCCGGTCCGCCGCCGATGAAGGCGCCAAGACCGTAATATAATGCAAGTACCAATCCGGCGATACCGCATATCATGCTTATGATTGCAAAGATGTGAGCCGTTTTGAGTTCAGGGGTATTTCTGTCACCCGCAGCGCTGGCAGCCATGGTCATAGGATTGTTGTAGACCTGGTTTGTAGGATTTCCGAACTGGCCGTAATCCGGTGGCTGGTAAGTAGGGGTGTATTGCGGTTGCTGATAGTAACGGTTATCCATATCAATACTTCCTTTGATCAGTTGCCGATTCCGGCTTCATATCCGTAATAATCACATATCGCCTTAACTTCCGGGGTACGGCCAAACTTCCTGACCACGTAATCAAGACAACCGGTCTGCATGGGACGGGTTTCAAATATCTTAAGAAGAACGGTGACTATCCTGTCTTCCGGAATAAGATTGCTGTTGAGATTTCTCATAAGGCCCTGAGCCTTTGTGTTGCCTTCCACGCTCGGATACCATACATCAGCACCGCTTTCATGCAATCTGTATGTCAGCGAGTAGTGGACATCCCAATAATCATGAAATACATCTTCGAACAATTCGGAGAGCGTTATTCTTCTGAAAAGCTCATTTCTTTGCGCGCGGGTTACATTAGCATTTCTGATGCTTGCTTCAACTATGGCTGTTGAAGCGGCATTATAAGCGATTGCCTTGGCAAATCCCAAAACGCCGCCGCTGAAAAAGACTGTCGGCAACAGACTTCCACGCATTGCTGCGCGTGCCTGGTTATCCTCAATCGTTTGATTGAATGCTTCGATGAGTTCCTGGTATTTTACGTTGCATTTGCTGAATTCGTTGCCAAGTTCTTCTTCGAATTCTTCGCGAGAGATGTCGTAGATATCGTAGCTTATCAGGATCTTTACAGCCTGATCGATCAAAAATCTTCTGTAGTGTACATACATGATCGGAAATTTAGCAAAGTAATCGTCCAAATTGTGGACCTGAGCATTATATTCAGGCATTACTTGCTGAACCATGAACTTGGCGGCCTGCTTAAACATCTTTCTGTAATAGACATATGCGTCCATTTCTTTTGAGATCGTAAATTCGTGTCCTTCCAGACTGAAGGTCTTTTCCTGGCCGTCATAATGCGTCAGCAATGTCAGAGGATCAACGCCTGCCTGAGTCGGACGTCTGGCTACCTGAGTTGCATTTACTGATTTGTTAACAGGATTGAGCGTGCCGCCGCATTTTACACAGTAATGACTGTTCGTTGAATTGATCTCGCCGCAAGTCGGGCAGATGTTCTTCTGTCCGGATGTCTGTGCCTGACGCGGAGCCTGAGCCGGAGTGACTATGAGATTATTGAACGGATTTTGAGTTTTCTGAAACACACTGTCAGATGAGGCAAGCGAGCTGCCGCAATTTGCGCAAAAACGCAACGACTTAGGATTGATCTCGCCGCACTCCGGACATATATTTTTCTGTTCGGGTTCCCGGGTAGGAGCCGGAGAAGGTACAGGTGCGGGCACAAAAACGTTCTGAACCGGTTTGGCAGGCTGAACGAAAGAAGTACCGCATTTCGTGCAAAACTTATCTCCCTTTTCGTAACCCTTACCACATTTTGGACAAGCAAGCGGCGCGGGATCTGCCGGTGCAGGATCAGGTTTACTTTCAGGCGGAACGGGGAGATCTAAAGTGTTACCGCATCTTGTACAGAACTGATCACCGGCTTCGTATTTTGTTCCGCACTTTGGGCAGGCAAGAACATTCTGATTATCCGGAACTGACGGCTGGGAACCCGGCAGGGGATTTCCGCATTTTACGCAGATAGGTCCTTCGTTTTCGTTGTTTTCACCGCACCAAGTACAGATAGGCATAATTACGTCTCCTTATACAAAATTATAGCTTTGGCTTATTTGTATACTATCTCGCCAGAAGGTTCTTTCCCCCATAAAGATCCATCTAAATATCTAATAACATCTTTCATGGTAATTTGATCATAAGAACTATAGCCAGCAACTTTCAAAATAGTATCTAATTCAGCGTAGCGTTTGTTAAACGCTATGTATTTACCGTCTAAATAGACATCTTTTTTTTCTTCATCGGAAGAATATCCCATGATAGTGTTATACATTGCCTTTGCATTTGCCTCATTAGAACAACAAAGCCAAGAGTATTCACAAATTGCGTGACCATCTTTATCGAAAACATATAACCATATATATGGATTTTTAGTGCCGTCAGCGTTTTCCCACCAATAATCGCTTCTAGTTTCAGCAATCATGTTGTTTTTTACTACAGTCTTATCCAACTCATACCAGCCAGGGAATGCATAGAATTTATTAACTAAAGGTGCAGATCCAGAAGTTTCATAAGTGCTTTCGGCGGTTGTGGCCTGGCTTGTTGTTTCAGGCTGTGTAACAGTAGTAGTTGTTGTAGCAGTTGTAGTTGTTATCGTGGTAGATTCCGATTCTTCGGTAATACGTTCGCTGTTGTTTTCTTTGATGGGTTTATGGTTTTGCAACAGATAAACCGCTACTGCACATGCAGCAGATATCAATAATAAAATCACGATGATAACGACTGGTAATGAAGATCTCTTTTTCTTCATTTCAGTAATTGGCTTTTGCACGTTTGAAACAGGTTGTGCCGGGACAAAAACAGGTGCCTGAGACATTTCCGGCACAGAACTGCCGGGTGCACGTCGGACCATTACCGTGCCGGAATCATAATCATCTTGCGGAAGTTTATTCTCGACCTGCAGATTTGTATTTGACGCAACATAAGTGCCGACCTTGTATGTTCCGGCTTCAACCTGGCACAGGGCATCGTAGAATTCCTTAGCTGACTGAAAACGGTCATTCGGATCGTACGCACAGGCATGGAGTATTACTTCGGACAATGCAGGTGCTGCTTCTGCAGGAGCAGGGAGAGGCTCGCCCTGATATCTCCTCTGGTTGGCATTCTCTCTTTCATTAGCCGTAGGCAGTCTGTCTAGAACAAGGAACGGGCCACGTTTCTTGTTCATGTAATAATACAAGACCATACCAAGTGAATAGATATCTATCCGCGAGTCATATTCACTGAATTGACAGACTTCCGGTGCCATGTAATCGGGAGTGCCTTTAAAAGACAGGCTCCAATTAAGGGCATTGTTGTATTTTGCAATACCGAAATCAGAAAGTTTAAAAGTGTTCGTTGTAGTATTTACCATGATATTGCTTTGCTTGATATCACGGTGCAAAAGATGCCTTTTTTCGCATGTAATCAATGCACGGCAGATATCTTTTCCGATCCGGATCACATCATGTGCGTTAATACCATGCTCGTTTGCCCATACCCTCAGATCGGTCAGTAACTCCATCCTTATATATATGATCCAGCCGATGCTGTCTTTTTTGGGAACGACCTCATAGTCTTCGATCCTGACGACATTAGGGGTGTCTCTGAAATCCATCATGAATTTGATCTCGTTAACATATTCATCACGGATCTCTTCGTATTCTTTACGGATCTCGTCCTCGGAAGCCCCGTCCAGCTTACGGTTTTCTGTTTCGCTGTCTTCATTTGGGATACTGATTACTTTTATAGCTGCGGCATCGCCAGCTACTACAGCGGTTTCGTGAACAGCTTTATATACGGTACCGAATGATCCCCTTCCGATAATTTCCGTTATCTTCCAATTTGGCCAGATTACGCTGATATCCGGAAATCTTTTATTCTCGTTTGCCATTCCTAACACCTTCCTATTTCTTGTGTGACACTGTCTTTCGTCTATGTTATTTGGCAGAAAGCCGGCTGGATGTGGTTTCTTCTCGCAGCATGCCAGAATATACACTAATACTAATCTTTTTGAGTGCCTGTTTGGGGAAAGAAAACTCAAATTTAACAGAATTAATAGACATTTAATAAATAAGCACTTCCGCGAAGAAAGTGCTTATTTGAGGGATGGGTATATCTAGGGGAGATGTGTTCGGTAGTAGTATTAAGAGGCCTTTTCGGTGATCGCGGTAACCTTTGCCTTGCCCTTTAATTCACTGGTCCTGCCATAAGAGGCAAGTGCAAGGAAGCCGGCGCTTCTCGTCTTTACGATGTATCTGATGAGAGCGAACAATCCGCTGATGAACCAGGTAAGACCGGCATTTCGCCAAGACAACGGGAATGACGCCCGGCAGCTACAGGCGGGAAGGATAAACCGTAACTGAAAAGGACCCCTGAAGCTTCTGCTTCAAGGGCCCTTTTATGTTGGAAATCCAATTGGCTTCTGGTTTATTCCTGGAAAAGAGGAGTGGAGAGGTAACGGTCGCCTGTATCAGGGAGAAGCGCTACGATCGTCTTGCCCTTGTTCTCGGGACGTTTAGCGAGCTCGATGGCTGCCCAGAGAGCTGCACCGGAAGAGATACCTACAAGTACGCCTTCACTATGACCTAAGAGCTTGCCTGTTGCGAATGCATCATCGTTTGTAACGGGGATGACTTCGTCATAAACGCCTGTGTTGAGGACTTCAGGTACGAAGCCGGCACCGATACCCTGGATCTTATGTGCACCTGCAGTGCCCTTACTCAAAACGGGAGAGTCAGCGGGCTCGACTGCGACGACCTTTACGGATGATTTCTTCGACTTGAGGAATTCACCGACACCTGTGACTGTTCCGCCTGTGCCTACGCCTGCAACGAAGATATCAACTTCGCCGTCTGTGTCTTCCCAGATCTCGGGTCCTGTCGTTTCTCTGTGTGCCTTAGGATTTGCAGGGTTGATGAACTGGCCGGCAATGATGCTGTTCGGGATCTCTTTCTGGAGCTCCTCGGCCTTTGCGATGGCACCCTTCATGCCCTTAGCGCCTTCTGTGAGAACGAGCTCTGCACCGTAAGCTTTGATGAGCTGTCTTCTCTCAACGCTCATCGTCTCTGGCATTGTGATGATCAAACGGTAACCCTTAGCTGCAGCTACGGAAGCAAGACCGATACCGGTGTTGCCGCTTGTAGGCTCGATGATGACGCTGCCTTCCTTAAGTCTTCCGGATGCCTCAGCGTCCTCGATGATAGCCTTGGCAATACGGTCCTTAACGCTTCCTGCGGGATTGAAGTACTCAAGCTTTGCAACGAGCTTTGCCTCAAGGCCCAATTCCTTTTCAACGTGTGTGAGTTCAAGAAGCGGTGTCTTTCCGATAAGCTGATCGGCTGACGTGTAGATCTTAGTCATGGTGATTCTCCTTCAATTTCTTTCTTACTAATAATATCAGTTATTTTCCATTATGTTCAGATGGCTGCAAAACCCTTTTCGAGGTCAGCGATGATGTCATCGATGTGCTCTGTTCCGATGGAGAGACGGATCGTGTTCTGGTAGATACCAACATCGTTGAGCTCTTCTTCGGAAAGCTGTGAGTGTGTTGTGCTTGCAGGGTGGATTACAAGGCTCTTAACGTCTGCTACGTTGGCGAGGAGTGAGAAGATCTCGAGGTGATCGATGAAATCGAATGCTTCCTTCTTTCCGCCCTTAACGTTGAATGTGAAGATGGAGCCGCCGCCGTTGGGGAAGTACTTCTTGTATACTTCGTGATCGGGGTGATCTTCGAGTGCAGGGTGGAAGACCTTCTCAACCTTCGGATGATTCTTAAGGTATACAAGAACCTTATTTGTATTCTCGATGTGACGCTCTACGCGGAGAGAAAGTGTCTCTGTGCCCTGGAGGAGCAGGAATGCCGCGAAAGGCGAGATGGAAGAACCGGTGTCACGGAGCAGGATGGCTCTGATGTAAACTGCGAATGCTGCAGGGCCTGCTGCCTCTGTGAACTTAACTCCGTGATAGCTGGGGTTGGGTTCGGAGATCCAGGGATACTTGCCTGACTTAGCCCAGTCGAACTTACCGGAATCAACGATAACGCCGCCCAATGTCGTGCCGTGACCGCCGATGAACTTTGTAGCGGAATGAACTACGATATCTGCACCGTACTCGATAGGTCTGATGAGGTAAGGAGTACCGAAAGTATTGTCGATAACGAGCGGGATGCCTGCTTCGTGAGCGATCTTGGCGAGTGCTTCGATATCCGGGATGTCAGAAGAAGGGTTGCCCAATGTCTCGATGTAGAGAGCCTTTGTGTTGGGTCTGATGGCTGCTTTTACTTCTTCAAGGTCATGGATGTTGACGAATGTTGTCTCGATGCCATAAAGAGGAAGTGTGTGTGCAAG
Source organism: Oscillospiraceae bacterium (assembly GCA_015069215.1). Taxonomy (GTDB): domain Bacteria; phylum Bacillota; class Clostridia; order Saccharofermentanales; family Saccharofermentanaceae; genus Saccharofermentans. Next base: position 46,390 of record SVJC01000001.1, on the reverse strand, counting down.
GAGGTTCTCGGAACCGCCGTAGATGGTCTTCTGTGCTACGATGTGCTCGCCCTTAACTGCGAGAGCTTCGATTACATATGTGATCGCTGCTGCGCCTGATGCTACTGCAAGACCTGCTACGCCGCCTTCGAGAGCTGCGATCCTGTCTTCGAAAACACCCTGTGTGGAGTTTGTAAGTCTGCCGTAGATGTTGCCTGCGTCAGCAAGTCCGAAACGTGCTTCAGCGTGTGCTGAATTACGGAATACGTAAGATGTTGTTGCGTAGATCGGTACTGCTCTTGCGTCACTTGCGGGATCCGGCTGTTCCTGGCCTACGTGAAGCTGAAGGGTTTCGAATTTATAATTTTTGTTGCTCATAATGTTATCTCCTTTTAGATAAATGAAATCTTGATTTTGTTTTCCGTTTTACGGTGATAAGGAAGTTGTGATCTTTGAATAAAAAAAGGAGCCTTCCTTAGCGCTCCCTTCCCATAATCTTATTTTCGTATCCTGTATCACATTCGCATGCTCAGGTCGTCCATATGACAAGAGAAGCACTCGGTATTCCCAGTGCGCCAACAAGGCATCATACACATGCACATGGAATTGCGAATTGCTGCTAACATTGGGGCTCCTCCTTTCCTGAAAACACTATAACCCACTCGGTTAGTAGGTAATATACACGAGTGCATATTTGTTGTCAAGCACGGATTTTAAAAATTTTCCATTGACATTACGGGCCTCATGGTTCATATTATTCGTACCTACTGAAATGGTAGGTAAATAGTAAAATTAATCAGATACTTTACATATATAGAGAGATCTGATGAGGAGGAAATAATGATATACGCTGACAATGCGGCAACGACAAAGATGAGCCGTACGGCCATTGATGCAATGCTTCCATATATGGATGAAATATATGGTAATCCTTCAAGTCTTTATTCTTTTGGACAGGAGGCAAAAGAGGCTCTTGAGAATGCCAGGGAAAGGATCGCTTCTGTATTAGGATGTGAACCCAGAGAGATAACCTTCACGTCAGGCGGAAGCGAAGCTGACAACCAGGCGATCTTCTCAGCTGCCAGACTGGGCGAGAAGAAGGGCAAGAAACACATCATCTCAACGGCTTTCGAGCATCACGCAGTTCTTCATACGCTCGAAAAGCTCAAGAAGCAGGGCTTTGAGATCACTCTTCTTGACGTTCACAAGAACGGTGTCATAACCGCAGAACAGGTCGCTGACGCGATCCGCGAGGATACCTGCCTTGTAACCATCATGTTTGCAAATAACGAGATAGGAACGATCCAGCCGATAGCCGAGATAGGAAAAGTCTGCAGGGAAAAGCAGGTCCTGTTCCACACTGATGCAGTACAGGCTGCAGGTCACTTACATATAAACGTTAAAGAACAGAACATTGACATGCTCTCGCTCTCGGCTCACAAGTTCCACGGCCCCAAGGGTATCGGTGTTCTTTACGCAAAGCGCGGGATCCTGCTCGAAAACGTCATAAACGGCGGAGCACAGGAAAGAGGCAAGAGGGCAGGTACAGAGAATATCCCGGCGATCATGGGGATGGCTGCGGCATTGGAGGAAGCATCCGCAAACCTCGACAAGAACGCAGAAAAGCTTATAAAGCTCAGAGACCGCCTTATTGAAGGATTGGACAAGATCCCCTACGGTGAACTGAACGGAGACAGAACAAACCGTCTCCCCAGCAATGTCAATTTCTGCTTCGAAGGAATTGAAGGGGAGTCACTCCTGCTATTGCTCGATGACAAGGGAATATGCGCATCTTCAGGAAGCGCGTGCACTTCCGGCTCGCTTGATCCGAGCCATGTGCTCCTTGCGATCGGAAGACCTCACGAGGTTGCTCACGGGTCACTGAGGATCTCACTCGGTGAAGATATAACAGAAGCGGATGTTGATTATCTGATCGATGCCGTTACTGAAGTAGTTACATATTTAAGAAACATGTCACCGTTTTGGCGTGACCTTGTAAACGGCAAGCGCCAGCACGTTTTCGCGGAATAAGAAAGGAGAATCAATATGGCTTTATATAGTGAAAAGGTAATGGATCATTTCAGGAATCCCAGAAACGTAGGAGTTATCGAGGACGCTGACGGCGTAGGTGAAGCCGGAAATCCCGTCTGCGGCGACATCATGAAGATCTATCTGAAGATAGACAACGATATCATCACGGATGTTAAGTTCGAGACGTTCGGATGCGGAAGCGCAATCGCTTCAAGCTCCATGGCAACTGAACTCATTAAAGGAAAGCCTATATCCGAGGCTGCCGCTCTGACGAACAAAGCAGTTACCGAAGCTCTTGACGGTCTTCCTGCGCATAAGCTCCACTGCTCCGTCCTTGCAGAAGAAGCGATCAAGCTCGCATTGAAGGATTATTTCGACAAGAACGGCATCGAATACGATAAGAACGAATTCCCTGATGAGGCACACTGCGCACACTGTGCAGAAGGTTCCTGCGATACCTGAGAATTTGTAAATAAATCCCCTTTGTGGCAAGATTTACATATAAGGAAGGTATGCAAATATGATGATATCAACCAGGGGACGTTATGCTCTCCGTGTAATTATAGATCTTGCCGAAAACGCAAAGAACGGCTATGTTCCGATGCGTGAAGTCGCAGAGCGCCAGGGACTTTCGTTGAAGTATCTTGAGCGCATACTTCCGCAGCTTGTTGCAGACAATCTGGTTGAAGGAGTTCACGGAAAAGGCGGCGGATACCGTCTTTCGAGAGACCCTGCCAAGATATCGGTTGCTGAAGTATTGAAGGTCTCCGAAGGCGATATCGCTCCAGTGGCATGTCTTGAAGACGGTGCCGAGATGTGCGAGCACATCGAAGACTGCCGTACCCTGCCGCTCTGGAAAGGCCTGAACGACCGCATAAACGAATATCTTGAGAGTGTTAAGATAGCTGACCTGATGAAGGAGAAGTGATCTTTATGGACGCTTCCCTGATAGAACAGGATCTCAGGAAAGACCGCACGATACACGACAGACTCTTCTCGAGATTTACCAAAGCAATAGTCAAATATGAACTCCTGTCTCCCGGCGACAAGATCGCCGTGTGTATTTCTGGCGGCAAGGATTCTATGCTCATGGGAAAGCTCTTTCAGGAGCTCAAGCGCCATGACAAGTTCCCGTTTGAACTTGTCTTTATGGTCATGGATCCCGGCTACGATGAGCTTGTCAGAAAGAACATTGAATCGGTCGCAGAGCAGATCGGTCTGCCGCTCACCATTTTCGAAAACAGACTGTTTGAAGCGGTATCCGGGGAGGACAAATCGCCATGTTTTCTCTGCGCAAGGATGAGGCGCGGGGCGCTTTACGCAAAGGCAAAAGAACTCGGATGCAATAAGATCGCATTGGGTCACCATTTCGACGATGTCATTGAGACGACCCTGATGAGCATGCTCTGGAGCGGACACGTCGAGACCATGATGCCCAAGCTCAAGAGCAAGAACTACGAAGGCATGGAGCTGATCCGTCCGATGTATCTGATAAGGGAAGAGGACATTGAAGCCTGGCGTGACAGATATGGTCTGGTCTTTGCCGACTGTGCCTGCCGTGTCACGAGCAGAAAAGACGGGGAGAAAACGTCAAAGCGCAAAGAGACAAAAGAGCTTATAAGAGAACTCCGCAAGACGAATCCCGAAGTCGAGGCAAACATAATGAGCAGCATGGAGAACGTCTATCTGGACAGCGTCATCTCTTACACGAAAGACGGCGTCACATATAACTTCATGGACGAATATTGATTAACCCCGATATTTGACAATAAAGAAGGTTATCGAAAAGCATGCGGTAAAATCCCTTTGATATACTGTGGGCATAACTATGCCTTTGCATTTATGCTTTTCAGGAGGTGCCCATGAGTATTGATCTGACGAAGATGCCGAAGATCGGTTTCGGACTTATGAGATTGCCGGAGACTGACGGTAAGATCGACATCGAAAAGGTATGCAGGATGGTCGATTCATACATGGATGCGGGATTCACCTATTTCGATACCGCGTATGTCTATCACGGCGGCAACTCGGAAAAGGCCGTCAAGGAAGCGATCGTAAAGAGATATCCGAGAGATTCTTTTACTCTCGCCACAAAGCTCCCCGCATGGTGCATACATTCATATGAAGACAGGGATAAGATCTTCAATGAGCAGCTCGAAAGATGCGGAGTTGATTACTTCGATTTTTATCTTCTCCACAGCATCGAAGACGGCAACAACTACAATAACTACGTTAAGTACGACTGCTTCAACTGGGGCATTCAGAAGAAAGCTGAAGGCAAGATCAAGCATTTCGGTTTCTCATATCACGGAACACCTGAGCTCCTGATAAAGATCGTGGACAGCCATCCGGAGATCGAGTTCGTTCAGATCCAGCTCAACTATGCCGACTGGGACAACAAGATCGTTCACTCCGGTGAGCTCTATCAGATCCTCGCAGAGAGAAACATTCCGATAATCGTCATGGAGCCCTGCAAGGGCGGAAAGCTCGCAAACCACGATGAAGAATGCGAGGCTATCTTAAAGAACGTCCGTCCCGACAAGTCGGTCGCTTCCTGGGCATTCAGATATGTAGGAAGCCTTCCTGGAGTTACGACCATCTTGAGCGGCATGTCCACGCAGGATCAGTTAGAGGACAACATGAACACCTTCAAGAATTTCGAGCCGCTCTCCGATGAGGAAAAGGAAGCGATCGAGAAGGTCAAGGAAGTAATGTTCCGCGTTGAACTCGTCGGTTGCACGGCCTGCAGATATTGTGTTGACGGATGCCCGATGCACATCGCCATTCCCGATGTCATCAGTGCAGTCAATACCAAGCGCAAATTCCCGGGCGATGTCAGACCGAACTTTTTCTACGGCGGTCTCGTCGAAAGAGACGGAAACGGCAAGGCATCCATGTGTATCGGATGCGGCCAGTGCGAAGGCGTATGCCCGCAGCACCTGCCGATAATCGAGATCATGAAGGAAGCTGTTGAGAAATTCGAGAGCAAAACCTGATCCGCATTAATTGTTTCTTTTTACCGTATACTATGTGGTATGAAGGTAGATAAGAAACAATTATTTAAGACTCTCGCATTATGTCTTTTCGGACTTGTTCTGTTCGCAGGAGCAGGAATACTCCTTGTTTTCGATATCGCCGAGAAGACGACGATGAACGAGAAGATCCTGTACGGCGCGATATCGGCAGCCTTGTCGCTTCTTTGTATCGGAACTGCTGTGATGTTCATTTACATGTACTATCAGCAGAACATTAAGCCGAAAAAGTATTCAGATGATCTTAAGACCGATTACGACATAAAGCGCGAAGCTGACATCCATAAGAGACTTCCCGGCAGTGACATGTACGATGTCATCAGGCGCTACAGGAGAAAGAATCATACTACCAGAGTCTGCGCGATAATATTCTGCTGCTTTCTGGTCATTGGAATATTCCTGGTCAAGATATCGGGCGAGATGCATTTAGACTACAGGATCAGCATCGGCATCTCCATATTGGTATTACTTTTTACTTTTGCCGTTGCAGGCAAACAGGAATTTACTTATTCGCGTGAGGCCGATTTCAGGAAAGCCATAGCGAGATCAGGCGCGGACCCCGTACGTCTCAACGCGGACTTCATGATCGGATCCCACTTCTGTCTGAAGGATGGTCTCGTAGTACTCGGAAGGGACTATATGGTCATCTTTGCCAAGTCGCTTTGTGAGGTTATTGATGTAAGCAACATTGCTCATATCACCAAAGAGTGCGTTTCACAGCAGGTGCAGGGAGCAGTGATGGCCATCTACAGGCTTAGGATCACCATGACCGACGGCGCATTCCTGTGGATCGGTCTCAGGGACGAGAAGGAGACCGATCTCATGATCAATGAATTCAGGCTCCTTAACGTGCCCTGCGAAAGCGTCACACATAAAGACACGAAGTGACGCCAAAAATCTGATATAAAAGCTTTCCATCTGCCAGATAAACAGGATATTCCGGTTGACACAAGGCTGTTAGCATAGGATAATCAATTTAGCAAAAGTGAATTTTGCAAAAGCAAAAGAAAGGCGATGGACAGTATGAAGGATTCGAAAAAATACGATTCTCTTAAGCTGGATAATCAGGTATGCTTCCCGCTTTACGCTTGTTCGAAAGAGCTGGTGAACCAGTACAATCCTTATCTTAAGAAATTGGGACTTACATATACCCAGTACATCGTAATGATGGTGATGTGGGAGCATGAGAGCGTCTCATCAAGAGACCTGGCGTGCAAGCTCCATCTCGATTACGGAACCCTCACTCCCGTCCTCAAGAGACTCGAAAGTTCCGGTTATGTAACCAAGGAAAGAGATCCGCAAGACGAAAGGCTCCTGATAGTCAGGATCACCAAGAAAGGTGATGCGCTGAAGGAAGAAGCAGTCAAGATCCCGCCCTGCATCGCCGGATGCGTGGGGCTCACCCCGGAAGAGTTCAAGACGCTGTACGTACTGACTTACAAGGCGCTCGCGAACATGGAAAATGCTCAATGCAAAAGAAAGAATTAAAGCCGAAAAGGAGGCACAAAACATGATCTACGATTACGAATTAAAGACACGCACAGGCGAGATGCTCAAGCTTTCAGAATTAAAGGGAAAGGTTATCCTTATTGTTAACACCGCTACAGGCTGCGGCTTCACACCCCAGTATGAACCGATCGAAAAGCTTTACAAGGACTATCACGACCAGGGTCTCGAGATCTTAGACATTCCCTGCAACCAGTTCGGCGGACAGGCTCCCGGAACTGATGATGAAATCCATGAATTCTGCACACTTCATTACAACACGACATTCCCTCAGATGAAGAAGGCAGACGTTAACGGAGAAAACGAGCTTCCCCTTTACACATATCTCAAGTCCGTTAAGGGATTTGAAGGATTCGATGAGCATGAGCTCAAAGCACTTCTCGAGCAGATGTTCTCAAAAGCTGACCCCGAGTGGGACAAGAAGCCTGACATCAAGTGGAACTTCACGAAGTTCGTAGTCGACAGGGAAGGCAACGTTGTTGCCAGATTTGAGCCCACGGCTGACATGAAGAAGGTTGAAGAGTGCATCAAGGCACTTCTGTAATGCAGGAGGAAACAACATGAACGTTTACGATTTTACCGTTAAAGACAAGAAGGGCAACGATGTATCACTGTCCGAATATAAGGGCAAGGTGCTCCTGATAGTCAACACCGCCACAAAGTGCGGTCTGACACCTCAGTACGATGCACTCGAAGCTCTGTATGAGAAGTATCACGATCAGGGATTTGAGATACTCGATTTCCCTTGCAACCAGTTCCTTGCGCAGGCACCCGGAACAGTTGAAGAGATCGACAGCTTCTGCACACTGAGGTTTAACACAAAGTTCCCCAGATTCGGAAAGATCAAGGTCAACGGCAAGGAAGCGGATCCCCTTTATGTTTATCTCAAAGAGCAGAAGCCCGGAAGGATCGAATGGAACTTCGCGAAGTTCCTGATCGACAGGGAAGGCAATGTCGTGGAAAGAGTTTCTTCCAAGACAAAGCCCGAGACTATGACGGAAAGCATCGAGAAGCTGCTCGCAAAGTGATCAGAGGAGAAAACAAATGAGATTTGCAGTCAGGTATTACACACAGACAGGCAACACAAAGCGTCTTGCGGAAGCGATCGCAGACGAGATCGGTGTGGAAGCACTTCCGATAACGGTACCCGTTGACGAAGCAGTAGATGTACTCCTTCTCGGCAACTCATACTATGCGTTTTCGATCGCACCGGAAGTAGCTTCTTTCGTATCTTTGCTTAGCAAGGACAAGGTCGGAAAGATCGTCAATTTCGGTACGGCCGCAATGATGAACTCAACATATAAGAAGGTCAGGAAAGTCGCAAACACAGTAGGCATTTCTGTCTTAGATGAGGAATTCCACTGCAGGGGCGAATTCAAGGGAATGAACAAAGGCAGGCCCGATGAGAATGACCTTAAGACAGCCAGGGAATTTGCCAGAAGGTTAAAGGAGACCCTCAAGTAATGAAGACCATTAACATAGTAAACGGACCTCAGAATGTATCCGCAGTGATCCAGGGCTGCATGAGAATGCCCGGACTTTCAAAAGAGGATGCGGCGAAGGTCATCAGGACCGGCTATGACTGCGGAATCAATTTTTTCGATCACGCTACATGCTACGGTGAGAACGGTGCAGCCGAGTCAAAGTTTGCGGAAGCTTTCCCGCTTACCGGCATCAAGAGAGAGGATATCTATATCCAGAGTAAGTGCGGACTCTGCTTTGACAGAAACGAGTTCGACTGGTCCAAAGATAACATCCTTTCGAGCGTTGATGACAGTTTAAGAAGACTGAACATCGACTATCTTGATACACTTCTGCTTCACAGACCTGACGTCATCTACGATCCCGAAGAGGTCGCAGAGGCATTCGATATCCTTGAGAAAGCAGGAAAAGTATGCTTCTTCGGTGTGAGCAACCTGGTTCCGATGCAGATCGAACTCCTGAAAAAATACGTAAAACAACCTCTTGTCATCAACCAGGTACAGCTCTCACTCGAGCAGTCCCAACTTATCGATCAGGCACTCTACATGAACAACAAGCAGACTGAGTTCTCGGTCAACAGGGACGGCCACGCTTTAGATTACTGCAGGCTTAACGACATCACGATACAGGCATGGTCACCTCTCCAGTTCGGCATGTTCGGAGGATCGTTCATCGACAATCCCGATTTCCCGGAGCTCAATAAGGCACTGGCAGAGATAGGCGAAAGAGAGAATGCTTCCAAGGCTGCTGTCGCGATCGCATGGATCTTAAGACATCCTGCGAAGATGCAGGCGATAGTCGGAACGATGAATCCTTTGCACATAGAAGACATCTGCAAGGCAAGCGAAGTTAAGCTTTCACATCACGACTGGTATACGCTCTATCTTGCATCAGGCAAATACCTGCCATAATCAGAGGAGAGCAGTTGTTTATTTTTCGGCGTCGAATAGTATAATTCATTCGTATGAATACTCTGTTTACGCCGGTCATTAATCTTCATGCAGTATTGGTTGCCGATTTCATCGGCATCGCCATTCTGCTGGTCATACTGGTAACCAGAGGATGGAACCTCCCCGGCCGTAAAGCAGAGAGCCGCATCATGCTGCGCATGCTCATTGCGTCCGTATTCAACTGCATCATCGATCAGGTCGTTACTTACTGTGACGGAAGGATCGGTAAGGGATATGCATTTTTCCACAGCCTGCTCTACGTGGGTAATACATATCTGTACATATATAATGTGCTGGTCGGTGTGTTTCTGATCAACATGATCGTGAAACACATTGACAGCGAAGCTAATCTGCGTCACTTCATCGTATTCTGGATCGTTGTCATAATGCAGATGCTGATGCTGGTGGTCAATCCTTTCTATCCGCTCGTTTTCGAGATCGATTCCAGCAACGCTTACCACAGAGGACCGCTCTACATATTCTTCATCGCAGCGGGATTCGTACTTCTCCTTTACGGCTACGTCTACTACTTCATATCAAAGTTCAAGAATCCGGCACTGCGATATTTCCCGGTTATCGAGTTCCTTTTGCCGCTCCTTCTCGGAATGGTCCTTCAGAGCATCATTTACGGAATATCGCTGATCCCTGCGTGCTTTGCGGTATCGTTTGCGGGAATAGTCATTTCGCTCCAGAATGAGTGCATCTACATCGATAAGCTCACCGGCGTCTATAACAGATTCGAAATGGACAGGGAATTGAGGCGCCTGCAGAAGAGACGCAAAGACAAGATCGTTGCTTATATGCTCGATCTCAACGGCTTCAAGAAGATCAACGACGACTATTCCCATGAGGAAGGCGACCAGGCCCTGATCGCTTTTGCAGGCATCCTGAATGATGTTTTCGGTTCGGTCGGCACGGTCATCAGGTTTGCCGGCGATGAATTCGTTGTCCTCATGTACAAAGCCCGGGAATCCGATATCGAGCTGTACAAGCAAAAGACGATGGAAGCAGTTGATAAACACAACGCAAATTCAGGCAAACCCTATAAGCTCTCCGCAGCAGTCGGAGGAAAGGTATTCGACTTCGGCAAAGAGGATACACAGGACCTTGTTGTGGTTATCGATACGTTAATGTATAAAGATAAAGGTGACTATTACAAAGACCATGTTAAGGAGAGGTGATCTATGCTTGAGTTCTTTGCCGTTTTTTCGTTATGCAGACTGAACAGGAGAAATGCCATCGCAAGAGGCAGAAGACCCGGCGGGTTCATTGCTCTTACAATCGTTTTGTGGATAGTATTTGAGACCATAGGACTTATTGCTGCTTACATCATGACCGACGGCAACCGTTATGCATCGATGTTTATCGGACTTGCGTGTGCGGGATTTGGCGGACTCATCTCATTCCTGGTCGCGAGATTCATTCCTGAGGGCAGCTACGTTGAACCGGTCGCAAAGCCCGGCTACAATAATTACGGTGCCCCCAATTACGTCAATCCGAATGCTGCGCAGGTTCCTGCTAATCAGCCGGCGTACATGTATAATCCCAATATGTATCAGTCTGCTCCGCAGCAGCCCGCAGGCGCCCGGCCGGTACAGCCTGCTTCACCGTTTGTGCCGCAGCATCCCGCAGGAGCGGTCCCCGGAGTCCGTTATTGCAGCCATTGCGGTTCACAGAATAATTCCTCCAGCAGAGTCTGCGAATTCTGCGGACAGAACATGGAATGATCCAGCCTATTTTAATATTCACGAAATGGGACACGAAAATGACCAGATCCGTGTTCCAAAATGTGAATTCAAAGAGATATTCACGAAACGGGACACGTAATCTGATAAATACGTGTCCCGAATTGTGTTCCGCCATCTGAAGCCGCTCTGCCCCGAAAAGCTGAGCATAAAATGATGTTGTTAACCATCACGGCTTTTGATACAATGCTCGAACTGACTTCAGATAAGAAAGAAAAACATGACTAAAGCTAAGAACGAAAGATCTTATATCAGGATGCTCCTCGCCATCGCAATACCCATGATGGTGCAGAACGGAATATCCAATTTCGTTAACCTCCTCGACAATCTCATGATCGGGAAGGTCGGTACTAATGCGCTTTCAGGCGTTGCGATTGCAAACCAGCTGATGTTCGTATTCTTTCTTGTCATTTTCGGCGCCACTGCCGGTGCCGGTATCTTTACGGCACAGTACAAGGGTAACGGCGATAACGAAGGCATCCGTTACACCTTCCGTTTCAAGATAGTATTCAACACGCTCCTTGCGGCCGTATGCACATGCGTATTATTGATGCTCGCGCCTACTCTCATCAACCTTTTCCTTTTGGGAGAGGGTGATCCTGCCGATGCAGCCGAGACGCTTAAGATCGGCATCAGCTACATGCGTATTATCCTCATCAGCCTTGTCCCGGTCGGGCTCACACAGGCATATGCGGGTACGCTCCGTGACCTCGGATCGACCAGAGTTCCCATGTACGCATCGATATGCGCGATCCTTGTAAACCTTGTCGGCAACTGGCTTTTGATCTATGGAAAGCTGGGTCTTCCGGCTCTTGGCGCAGACGGTGCCGCCATTGCGACCGTAATCTCAAGATTTGTTGAATTGGCGATCCTGATCATTTATACAGGCAGACATTCAAAGATGTTCCCGTTCATCAAGGGTGCCTTCAAAAACTTCAAGGTACCGGTCGATCTTGTCGGAAAGTTTATCCTTAAGTCACTGCCCCTTATGTTAAATGAGACACTCTGGTCACTCGGAATGACCGTCATCAACCAGAGTTATTCATACAGAAGTCTGGATGCGGTTGCTGCGATGAACATACAGTCGACCATCTGGAACGTCATGGGCGTGTCTTTCCTTGCAATGGGTGAGGCAGTCGGCATCATGATGGGCCACATCCTGGGTTCGGGTGAACTTGATACCGCAAGGCAGAAAGCTGATACGATGCGCTGGTTCACAGTTGCCTGCGGCGTGTTCTTCGCTGCGATAATGGCTGCCATCTCGCCGTTCTTTCCGCTGCTTTACAACACGTCTGACGAGATCAGATCCCTTGCTTCGGGCTTCATCCTGATCGCAGCCTGCGCGATGCCTTTCGTGGCATATACGCATGCTTCATACTTCATCATAAGATCAGGCGGAAACACGCTCATCACAGTGCTTTTCGACAGTATCTACACATGGGCCATCGCAGTCTCCGCCGCATTCTTCATGAGCCGTTATACGGATCTCAGCGTTACCTGGATGCTTGCGGTCGTCAATGGACTTGAAGTCATCAAGTGCTTTATTGCGTTCTTATTTGTTAGATCTGGAATGTGGGTAAAGAATTTAGTCAAAGCCAATTAAGCGTTTTCCTCGCTACAGTCCTCCGCGCTTCGCTTGTGCGGAAGTCCGCGAGAAAAGCGCTTAATCTTGGGGTTCCTCAAACAATGTCATAAGTTTGCACTGCACTAGTCCGTGACTCCAGAAATCCTTGCGGGGAAGGCCTTTTACCTGGGTCAGGATACATGAATTCAAGGCGCCGTGGCCTACGATTAGGACATCTTTGCCGGCTTTGTGAAGGGGAATTATTACCTCATTGATAAAGCTTCCGGTGCGTTCATAGAGTTCATCAAGGCTTTCTGCACCGCCAACCGGCTCGATGTATTTTTCGGGATGCTGGAAAAGAACATTGATGGGACAATCAGGGATCTCGAAGCTTCTTTCGATTCCCTCATATTCGCCGAAGCCCATTTCCTGAAGTCTGTCATCGGTCAGGATCGGGACATCGCGGCCCTTGAGGATTATCTCCGCGGTTTCCTTGGCTCTGATGAGCGGGGAAGAGTAACAGATGTCAAAATGGACGTCTGCATATTTCTTAGCAGCGTCTTCGGCCATCTTCCTTCCCTCATCGCAAAGCGGGATGTCAGTCTTTCCCTGAAGCTTGCGGAGGATGTTCCATTCGGTTTTTCCGTGTCTCAATATGTAGATCATAACGTTACAAGTGTACCCTATTTCCCGAAAAAGTGTGAAAAATCGGTGCAATGCTCCTGATTTGGTTTACACCTCTGCGGCGGCAGTTGTATTCTTTTCAAAAAAGGGGGATTTGGCCATGTTGAAAGTATTATTCATAGGCGGAACAGGACAGATAAGCAGCGCGATCGTCAGGAGACTCGCGTCAGACGAGAATTACGAAGTCTGGCTCTTAAACCGCGGCAATAACCCGGCTCCCGAAGGAGTTCACCAGATCACCGTTGACGTTAATGATGAGGCTGCCGTAGCTGAAGCGGTCAAGGATTACACCTTTGATACGGTATGCGAGTTCATCGGTTTTGTCCCTGAACAGGTTGAAAGAGACTACAGGCTCTTCAAGGAAAAGACAAGACAGTATATCTACATCAGCTCTGCTTCCGCTTACCATAAACCCGCAGCCGGCTATGTGATCACTGAGGGAACGGCTCTTGCAAATCCCCACTGGCAGTATTCCAGGGACAAGATCGCCTGCGAGGAGTTCCTTATGAAGAAGTACAGGGAAGAGGGATTCCCCGTAACGATCGTAAGACCCAGCCACACCTACGATGAAAAGCACATCCCTCTGGGAGTCCACGGAAAGAAGGGCTTCTGGCAGGTCATCAAGCGCATGATGGACGGCAAGCCGGTCATCATCCAGGGTGACGGTTCATCACTCTGGCACCTTACCTTCAATGAGGATTTCGCAGTAGGATTTACCGCCCTGATCGGCAACCGCCACGCGATCGGCGAGGCTTTCCAGATCACGGGCGACGAGGTCCTTACATGGGATCAGATCTATCAGACGATCGCGGATGCTCTCGGAGTAACGCTCAATCCGTACTATGTTTCATCGAAGTTCCTGTCTGATGCAGGCGACAAGTACGGCTTCGATTTCGAGGGAAGCCTGACCGGAGACAAGTCCGTGTCAGTCGTTTTCGATAACAGCAAGCTTAAGCGCCTTGCGCCTGACATGAAGACGACGGTTCCTTTCCACAAAGGCGTCAGGATCGCGCTCAAGTACGTTCTTGACCATCCGGAGTGCCGCGAGGAAGATCCCGAATTCGACCGCTGGTGCGACCGCGTGATAGAAGCCCTCGAAAAAGCCAAGGAGAGCATCTGACACCGCAAAACATATTGACAAGTATTGCCGACAGGCGGTATATTTGTCATTGTTAAACCGAATGACTCGGAAATAGTACCCGGGGAACACCGAAGAACGAGAGAGCCGCAGATGGTGGGATTGCGGATCTGAGGTGCCGGAGAATGGATCCGATGACGGGCGGGCAGGAAATGGCCCGACGGGAACTCTCCCGTTATCCGCAGAGCACGTTTGTTGGAACGTGAACCGGAGTGGACTGCCAACCTCATAGAACCCGGCAGTCAAAACAGGTGGTACCGCAGTATATTCTGTCCTGTGTCTTTTTAGGCACAGGACTTTTTTATTGCGACGGAAAGTAAATAACAAACACCATGCTTTCCGTAAGGCCAACATCTTGCCGCCAGGATGAAAGGAGCCCATTATGGCAGACAAAGCAAAGAGAATTTTTCTGACGGAAGATGAGATGCCGAAGCAATGGTATAACGTCCGTGCGGACATGAAGAACAAACCCGCACCTCTGATCCATCCCGCTACGCATGAGCCTCTTACTGTTGAGCAGATGTCACCCATCTTCTGCGAAGAGCTCTGCAAGCAGGAACTGGACAACGATACACGCTACATTGACATTCCTGAGGAAGTTATCGAGTTCTACAAGATCTTCAGACCTTCACCTTTGATCCGTGCTTACCAGCTCGAGAAGGAGCTCGGCACGCCCGCCCACATCTACTACAAATTCGAGGGTAACAACACATCAGGTTCCCACAAGCTCAACTCTGCAGCAGCACAGGTTTACTATGCCAAGAAGCAGGGTCTTGATTCGATCACGACTGAGACCGGTGCAGGCCAGTGGGGAACGGCTCTTGCAATGGCAAGCGCATTCTTCCATATCCCGCTCACGGTTTACATGGTTAAGTGCTCCTACGAGCAGAAGCCTTTCAGAAAGTCCGTTATCCAGTCATTCGGAGCTGACATCATTCCTTCACCTTCCGATACGACTGAAGTTGGACGCCGGATCCTCGCAAAGTTCCCCGGAACAGGCGGATCCCTGGGATGCGCTATCTCCGAGGCTGTCGAGAAGGCTACACATACTCCCAACAGCAGATACGTACTGGGTTCAGTTCTTAACCAGGTCCTCCTTCACCAGTCCATCATCGGTGAAGAGGCTTATCTCCAGATGGAGAAGGCCGGCGAGTATCCTGACATCGTAATCGGCTGCGCAGGCGGCGGATCCAACCTTGGCGGCATCATGTCAGCATTCATGAGAGACAAGCTCACAGGCAAGAAGGATCCCGAGATCATCGCCGTTGAGCCTGCTTCCTGCCCTTCACTTACAAGGGGAAGATTTGCATACGATTTCTGCGACACAGGTCACGTTTGCCCTCTCGGCAAGATGTACACACTGGGTTCCGAGTTCATGCCTTCACCTTCACACGCAGGCGGCCTGAGATATCACGGTATGTCTCCCATTGTTTCACAGCTCTATCACGACGGTTACATGAGGGCTGTCGCTGTCGAGCAGACAAAGGTTTTCGAGGCTGCTACGCTCTTTGCGAGAACAGAGACGATCCTTCCTGCGCCTGAGTCTTCACACGCCATCCGTGCTGCGATCGACGAGGCTCTCAAGTGCAAGGAATCCGGCGAAGCTAAGACGATCCTGTTCAACCTCACCGGTACAGGCTACTTCGACATGACTGCATATCAGGCATACCACGACGGTAAGATGAACGACTTCATCCCTACCGACGAGGATCTCGAAAAGGGATTCGCAACGCTTCCTAACGTTGAATGATCATTGATTAATTGTGTGTTTTCACCCTGGATGCCGTATCGGCGTCCGGGGTTTTTCTTGCCCGAATAAAGTATTATAATAAGGCATAAGGGTGTTCTTAATAATTTTTGATTAAGGCAAGAAGTAATGAAGAATAAAAAAGGATTCTTTTCATCCATAAGCAGAAGACTGATGCTCCTGATAATCATCGGGATCTTTTGCCTTGCCACCGTTCTCGTTACCCTCAGCGCGATCCTCATGAGCAACACGCTCACCAAGGATGCATCTTCCCACATGAATCTGTTTTGCAGTGAAAAAGGTGATGACATCAATAAGGAGCTTATCAGGATAGAAGATGCAGTAGGCTCGCTCTCGAAATGGACTTACAGTAAGATCCCCGATCTTAACTCATTCAAAGATGATGTTAAGACACGTGATGCCGTGATCGATGACGTGGACAATCTGCTCACGTTCATGACTGAGGAAAATGACGTTATCGAAAGTGTCTATATCCATTACTCCATCGACATCACCGGCGCCGTGGACCGCGAAGAAGGAGTATATTACAGCCGTGATGCGAACGGAAAATATAAGAAAATACCCTTTACTCAGGCAGAGATACCTGAGGATTCGTCTGCGGATTATTGGTATTACGGACCGATAAGAAACAAGAAAGCCACCTGGACGAAGCCTTATTTTGACGACAGCATCGGCATGTATCTGATCTCGTACGTCCAGCCTGTCTTTATTGACGGTACTCCGGTTGCGGTCATCGGTATCGATATAAGCTTTGAAAGGCTTCTTAGTAAACTCGACACGATAAGATATAACGAGACCGGCTACGTGTATCTGAAAGAAGCGGACGGAAGCGTTCATTATCATCCGGCTTTCCTCAAAAATGAGAACATTCATGGTGACGAAATGGATGAACTGGTCGAGAACGGTGAGCTTATGAAGGCAAGTGTGACCGGAGATAAGCTGATCCGTTATAATTTCAAAGACGGTGACCGTGTCATGGCTTTTACGACGCTCAGAAACGGGATGAAGCTCGTTCTTTGTGACAGCTATGAAAGCATTTTCGATGAAAGGAACCAACTGGTAAACATTATGATCATCGTAACGTTTGCCCTGGCAGTTATTTTTGCAGCCGTTGCAGCCATAATGGCCAACCGCATTACGGATCCTCTCAGAAAGATCACTGCCGCTGCTCATGAGATAAGTAATGGCGACTACGATGTCTTATTGCCGCCTGAGAAAAATAACGAGGTTGGTGAATTATCAAAAGCATTCCGTCTGGCAATAGACAAGATCCGTGCCAGAGAGGAAGACAACAAGGCGCGCGCCGCTGCCCAGGACCTCCGTATCGAGAAGGCCGCAGAGAAGATGAAGCAGCAGCAAAGTGACCTCGTTGTCATGAAGAACCTTGCTTATTCTGATTCACTTACGAATGTTAAGAATAAGACCGCGTACGACGACACAACCGGTTACATCGACGAGCAGATAAAGGCCGGAACCGCTGAATTTGCCGTCATCATGTGCGATCTTAACTACCTGAAGATAATCAACGACACGAGGGGTCACAAGGCCGGCGATGAAGTCTTGAGAAGAGCCGCCCATCTCCTTTGTCAGGCGTTCCCGATGAGTGCCGTTTTCAGGATCGGCGGAGACGAGTTTGTGGTATTGCCTTCCGGTATTGAATACGCAAGGCTTGAATACCATCTCGATAACCTGAGACTGATGCTCGAAGAAGAGAGGGAGGCTTCCAAAGTCCTCGAGGAAAGGGTCTCTTTCTCAGTCGGATGCGCCATGTTTGACCGCGAAAAGGACAAGTCCTATCAGGAAGTCTTTGAGAGAGCAGATGAACTGATGTACGAAGAAAAACAGAAGATACATGCACGCGACGGCATAAACGGACGCGAGCGCTGATCACCCTGACATATCAAAGGAGAACATCATGAAAGAATTTAAGGTTATGGCACTTGCTGCTTTAATGGCGGTTACCATCATGACTACGGCATGCAGACCCCAGACTCCGGAAGAGAGTAAAGAGACGGTTGCGATGGAGACACCTTCAGTATCGGAGACAGTCACTGTGACCACTTCTGAGACTGAGGTGACGGTTTCTGAGACCACGGCTGCCGTTGAGACTACCAAGGAAACAGAATCCGGCAAGCTTCCCGGACAGGATTTCGATGTACGTGAGGAACTCTTCAAGCTCCGTTCTGACGAGACCGTAAAGCAGGTCCTTTTCGTACGCTGCGAGGAGGGCACCAAGGCCCATGCACAGTATCTTGTCAAGGAAACTACGGAAGACGGAAACGTCAACTGGAAGATCACCCGTGAATGCGATGCTTACATCGGATTAAACGGCCCCGGAAAGACAAAGGAAGGCGATACGATGACGCCTCTCGGAGTCTTCAGTGTAAGGGGCGCGTTCGGGATCAAGAGCAATCCCGGCACAAAGCTCGTTTATACGAAGGTTACGCCTGATACTTATGCCTGCGGATGTGAGAAGTACTATAACCGCATCATCGACGCAAAGACGACAGGCCATAAGTGCTCTGAAGGCGAGCAGATGTACTACTACTCACCTGAGTACAATTACGGTCTTGCCACTGATTACAATCCCAATAACGAGCCCGGCAAGGGCTCAGCTATCTTTATCCACTGCATGGGGACCAAGCCTTATACCGGCGGCTGCGTTGCGATCCCCGAAGATGTCATGAGATATATCATTCAGGATGCGGATCCTTCGATCAAGGTAATCATCCAGAAGTTCTGAATAAGGGACTTACAATCTGAAAGTAGCATAATCCTCTGATATTTTTACTTTATCGGGGGATTTTGCATATTTTGCTTTTCTATATTTTCTCTGAGTGTATAATCTCGAAATTGCTTTGGAGGAATATTATGAGCAAGAATTCCGGCGGAATCCGGGTCATAAATGAAAAGACTTCACTGTTCGTGATAGCGGGACCGATGTTCCTGGAGCTTCTCCTGAACATCCTTCTCAATAACATGGACACACTGATGCTGAGCCACTATTCCGAGAATTCGGCCGGAGCGGTCGGCAATGCCAATCAGGTCATGGTTCTTTTCATCATCATGTTCAACATCATCGCGACCGCAATATCTGTAGTGGTCGCGCAGTACCTCGGCGCGAAAAAATACGATGAGATGGACAAGATATATACTCTTGCTTTCCTGGTAAACATCGTATTCGGAATCGTCCTTTCGTCTCTGCTCGTTATCGGCAAAGGCCTTATAACGTCATTTCTCAATGTCTCGGAAGGCATGCTCCCGGATGTCCACACATACCTCAACATAGTCGGCGGCGGACTTTTCCTTCAGGCCGGATATAACGTAATGCTCCAGATCCTCCGCTGCAACGGATATACGAAGATAGGCATGTTTATCTCGGTTGCCATAAACCTGATAAACATCGGAGGCAACTATCTGTTCTTATACGGACCTTTGAAATACCTGGATCTCGGCGTCGCAGGCGTCGGCATTTCCACCGTGACCGCAAGGGTGGTGGCCCTGATCTGCGCTATCGTGTTCTTCTACCGCAAGAAGATAGGAAAGTTCAGCTTAAAGCTCCTGGCGCCTTTCCCCGGCAAGATGTTAGGGAAGATGATAAGGATCGGTCTGCCTTCAGCGGGCGAAAACTTTGCTTACAGCATGTATCAGCTCGTGCTCTTGTCTTTCGTTAACCCGATGGGCGACGATTCGGTCAACGCGCGTGTCTTTTGCAATTCACTGATATCTTTCTCGATGGTCTTTTCCAACGCGAGCGCGATGGCGACCCAGATAATCACGGGACACTTAGTCGGTGCAGGAAAAGAGGAAGCAGCCTACAAGAGGGTGTTCCAGACGCTCAAGCTCACGCTTCCCATAACCATAATCATATCCTCTGCCAACTGGGCCCTTTCGCCTCTTACGCTTAGGATCTTCACGAAAAACGAGAACATCATAAAGATCGGCTTTATGATAATGGCAGTGGACATCTTCCTCGAGATCGGCAGATGCCTTAACATGACTGTCGTAAGCAGCCTCAAAGCTGCGGGAGATTATATCTATCCGCTGATCGTCGGCCTCATTACCATGGTGCTCTTGGGTGCCGTCGGAGGATACGTCTACGGAGTCGTCTTAGGATTCGGCGTGGCGGGTATTTTCGCAGGCACCGCATCCGACGAATGCATCAGGGGACTTATCGTCCTGAGTCACTGGCGCCGCCGAAAATGGTTCGGCAAACGCGTTGTTGATGACGCCGAAGATTAAATAAGCCCCCCAAACAGATAGATTTTGTCGGTCTTCATTTATCTTATTTCCTTATATAGTTATAATAGTTTATTCTGCCTTACAGCGGGCGGAAGTTCATGACTATTTGGAGGAATTATGAAGAAAAACATCGAGAGAATCTTTGCATTGGGCATGGGTCTCGCGATGGTCTTTGCACAGTGCGGCTGCAAGGCAGGCACACCGGCAGAGCCGTCAAGATCCTTCGGACCTGATGAAGTCCACACTGACATTCCCGATCTTTGCTCGGTCGTTGCCGGCAAGGACGGACTTGGAGAGGATGCCATCGTCGGAACATGCTACAGCAACGACGAGATTAGTGACGAGAAGCTCATGCAGCTCGTAACGAAGCATTTCAATGCTGTCACGCTCGAAAACGAGCTCAAGCCCGACTGCATGTTCGGCTACAACAACGCAGCGCCCGCTTCCGGAAGCATTCATAAGGAAGATCTTAACGGCGAGCAGATCGACGTTCCGACACTCGATCACACAAGGACTGATCCGATGCTCGACAAGCTTGTTGAGTGGAACAAGAAGAACCCCAAGCACCAGATCAAGGTAAGAGGCCACGTTCTCGTATGGCATTCACAGACACCTGAATGGTTCTTCCATGAAGGCTATGACAAGACCAAGGACTATGTTTCCAAGGACGTCATGAACAAGCGTCTTGAATGGTATATCAAGACAGTCCTGACATACTATACCGGCGATCAGAGCAAGTATAAGGGCCTGTTCTACGGCTTTGACGTAGTAAACGAAGCGATTAGCGACGCTACCGCAACATACCGTACCGACACCGAGCAGGGCGGCGACAATCTTTCCGATGATACACACGGCTCCAAATCAAGCTGGTGGAAGGTATACGGCAGCAACGAGTTCATCATCAACGCGTTCAAGTTCGCAAACAAGTATGCACCCGCATCTCTCGAACTCTACTACAACGATTACAACGAGTGTGATGCGAAGAAGCGCGGCGGCATCATCCAGCTCATCAATGACGTAAAGGCTGCCGAGGGCACCAGGATCACGGGCTTCGGCATGCAGGGACATTATTCCGTAAACGCTCCTTCTGTCACTCAGATCGAAGAAGCAGTCAGGGATTATGCCAAGGTCGTTGATAAGGTCATGCTCACTGAGCTTGACATCAAGCCCAGCGCAACTTTCGACGGTTCTGACGCAAAGCTTGCAGATGAGCTCAACCGTGAAGGCGACTATGTCGCAAAGATCTACGACACGCTCAAGACCCTTAAGAAGGAAGGGATCAATTTCTCCGGCATCACAGTCTGGGGCGTCATCGATTCCAACTCATGGCTGCAGACGGCAAACAATGTCGGCGGCGCTTCTGACGGTAAGTCGAAGGTATTCCCGCTCCTTTTCGACGGCAAGTATCAGGCCAAGCTCACATATTGGGCTTTTGTTGACCCCACAAAGATCGAACCCGTTGAAGGCCTTAAGAGACCTACCATGGAGATCAAGCAGGGCACCGTAAACATTGACGGTGAGATCGATGATGCATGGAAGAATGCGGAGGCGGTCACCCTTAAGATCGTAGTCCAGAGCGTTGCAGTCACATGCGATGCCAAGCTCCTCTGGGACAAGGATTACCTCTACGTTCTGTTTGACGTAAAGGATAAGGATCTTAACGATAAGAGCTCTGACGAATGGCAGCAGGATTCCATCGAAGTCTTCATCGATGAGGACCATAAGAAGCCTGAATCATATCAGCCTGACGACAAGCAGTACAGGATCAACTACAAGAACAAGCTCAGCTTCAACGGCGAAAAGTGCAAGGCTGAGAACATGAAGTCTGCAGCAAAGCTCACCGACGGCGGTTACCTTGTCGAAGCTGCCTTCAAGTGGACGGACATCACACCTGAAGCAGGAAAGACGGTCATCGGACTTGAGCTCCAGGTCAACGATGCAACTTCCGCAGGCTCACGCTCGGGAACACTCAGCTGGGCAGACGATACCGGTACGGGTTACATGAACCCTTCAGTACTGGGCAACGCAAAACTGGTCTAAGTATAATCAGGACCTTCGTGTAAGCACTCCCCCGAAGCCATATGACTTCAGGGGAGTGTTTTTTCATGCCTTTTTCGGAGTCGCTTTTTCAAATTTGAAATGTTGATTAACGATTTGTAACTACCTGAAAAGTGGTCTCCGGATATGATAAGATATTTTTATATTTGACACTAACAAGGGAGGTTCTCGCATTATGGAAAATAAGAAGATGCGTCTTGTTACCAGAAGTGATTTTGACGGTCTGGTCTGTGCAATGCTGCTCAGGGAAATGGATATGATCGGTGACATCAAGTTCGTTCATCCCAAGGATGTTCAGGATGGCAAGGTTGATATTACCGAAAACGACATAACGACAAACCTTCCTTTCGACCCGAGGGTAGGACTTGCTTTTGACCACCACGAGACAGAGCTCATAAGAACTGATGAGGACGATTTCGGTGAGAAGTTCGTCTGCGTTGCAGGTGCAAAGTCTGCTGCAAGAGTCGTTTATGAATTCTACGGCGGCAAGGACAGGTTCAAGACCGTTACCGAGGAGATCCTCGATGCAGTTGACAAGGGCGATTCCGCTGACTTCACGATCGATGAGATCCTCAATCCTACAGGCTGGGTCCTCATGGACTTCCTCATGGACGCAAGAACAGGTCTCGGCCGTTTCCACGACTTCAGGATCTCCAACTATGATCTCATGATGGAGCTCATTGATTACTGTGTTAACCATACCGTTGATGAGGTCCTCGCACTGCCCGATGTCAAGGAGCGTGTTGACATGTATTTCGAGCAGCAGGAGCTCTTCAAGAAGCAGCTTCAGGATGTCGTAAAGATCGAGGGCAAGGTCGCCGTGATCGACCTCAGACCTCTCGACATCATCTATACCGGCAACCGTTTCATGGTCTATGCAATGTGGCCTGAGATCGAGACGAGCGTACATGTAGCCTGGGGCTTCAAGAAGCAGAATACGGCCGTCATGATCGGCAAGTCCATCGTCAACAGGGCAAGCAAGGTCGACATCGGTGAGCTCTGCTTCTGCTATGGAGGCGGCGGACATGCCAATGCAGGTACCTGCCAGCTCGATAACGACATCGTGGATAAGGAGCTTCCGAACATCATCGCGAAGCTCAACGAAGAAGAATAAAAGATAACGATCCCCCCGCAGACCGCGGGGGGTTACTATGTATAAAGCCGTCAGATGAAGATAATCAACAAGAAAAGACACCTTATCAAAAAGATCGTGAAAGCGGTCTTTGTTTTATTTGTCCTTTGGATCATCCTGGACAACATTCTCATTCACACGACCGTTACGAACGTAACTATCAAGGATCTTCCCAAATCGTTTGACGAATACCGCATTGTACAGGTATCGGATCTTCACAATAACGTCTACGGCTTCGATCAGTCTTATCTTCTTTCCAAGATCAGAGATGCAAAGCCTGACATCATTGTCGTCACGGGCGACCTGATCGACCGTAATACCGCAAATGTCGACAATGCAATGCTCTTCATAAATGGCGCTGTCGAGATAGCACCAGTATTCTACGTGACCGGAAACCATGAGGCGAGTGTCGGGAAACCCTATGTCGATCTGGTCCTGCGCTTGCATGAAGCAGGCGTGACGATCCTTGATAACGATGCAGTATCGTTAATCTCGGAAGAGGACGTCATCACCCTTGCAGGCGTTAGGGATCCTGCTTTCGACTGGAGCATGACGAGTGAGGACAGGGTGGATGCGGAGATAAAGCAGGCGCTTGAAAAAGTGAGCGGCAAACAGGTCACGATCCTTTTGAGTCACAGGCCTGAGCTTATCAAGACATATTCGTCCAATGAGATCGATCTTGTCCTGACAGGCCATGCTCACGGCGGTCAGGTAAGGCTTCCTTTTGTCGGCCCGATCTACTCGCCTTCGCAGGGACTGTTCCCGAAATTCACTTCAGGTCTTTACGAAGACGGCGGAACGAAGATGTATGTCAGCAGGGGAATTGGAAACGGAATAGCGCCCTTAAGGTTCAACGACGGCCCTGAGCTCCCGGTAATAGTCCTGGTATCTGAAAGGTAACTTTATTTTTTGTAAATGACCACGCAGCCTTCGCTTTCGGCAAAGCGCGTGAATCCCGATGATTCAAGGATCGCGGAAATGCCCTGCGTGCTGCCGTCTTTCTTATTTAAAACGAAGTAATCGTATTTGTTCATGTCATTGATGCTGAGGATCCATCCGTTTTCGGAGACGTAATCTTCTTCATTCAGAAGATAGATCTCTTTTCTGGATGCGACGTGAGGCAGATAATTGGTGTCTGCGATCACGGAAGCATCCTCCGGAATGGATGCAAGGCAAGCTTCTATCCTGTCGTAATGATCCCTGTTCTTCAGGTATTCCTCACAATGAATCAGGTTCATGCTGAGGAGGGGAACGGATGTAATGAGTGCTGCGGCTGCAACTGCCGTGATCACGGTGTTGCGGTGTTCACTAAGGTCTTCGCAGTTGACGATCACTATGAAGATAAGAAGGCATGCTGTGCCGAAAGTATAGTGATAGCCCATTTCAGCAGCATAGCGGTAGCCTGATCCTATTACCAGGTTCATTATCACGAACGGAAGCATCAGGAAGTATCTGTGGATCTTCTTTGTCACGAAAGGCAGGAAGAGGAGAGGAAGCATCATCTGGAGGAAGAACAGCATCGACTTTTCAGAGAAGAAGAGGCTGAAGAAATAAGACGGGTTCCTGAAGATGTTCATTACCATTCCCGCAAAGCCCGTGTTCTCACCGAAAACGAGATTACTGAAACGCTGGTCCATCATCATGTCCGCACTTCCGGACAGGCCCAGCACCTTCATTATCACGACAAAGTAAATGAGAGAAAGGACTGCAATGACTGCGCCATGGATGCGCTTTTTGCTCTTCTCATCCGCAAGCAGGAACAAGCCAATGCAGATCAGATAAAGAGGTGCGTCTTCCTTTACCGTGCAGGTAAGTACGGACAGGATGTAGATAAGTAAAGTCTTCCTTGAATCGACTGCATACATGAGCCACATCAGGAGCGGCGGGAGGAAGCAGTTCTCGTGAAAATGGAAGAAACAGGGTGAAAGAAGTCCCGTGTTGAACAGGTAGATAACAGAAACAAATATTACGAAAAGGCCTTTGAAACCGTGCTTTCTGGCTATGAGCACAACGGGGATCACACCTGAAATGCAAAGGACCGCCTGTGCAATGACAAGTGTTTTTGCGCCGGGGAAAATTGCGTAGAAGGGCAGCAGGATATAAAGGATAAACGATGAGTGAATGCTAAGGTGAGACAGCACCTGATCTCTTTCGCAGGTCGTGTTCATCGAAAGATCCTGCTTCATAGAGTGGAACATCTGGGTAAAGATACCCATGTCGAAACATGCCGTGTTGTATGTCATGTGCCTGCAGACCGAGATCAGGCAGATGAGTATCGTAAGCGCGATGGAGATCAGGGCGATTACCGCAACAGATGTCTTTGGGCAGAGCTTTTCGAAACGCGAAAGGTCAAAGCTTCCTGCGGCATAGACCGCAAAGACAAGACAGACTGCGAGTACTCCCATGGTGAGGTAGAAGCTGTCAGTTTTGAAGAGTGCGGAGCACGCAAAGAATACGCTGCCGGTGAAAAGCGCAACGGAATCTGAAATACCGGGATCTTCCTTTTTGCGCAGAAGGAAACGGATGAATGTAAGGAAAGCAAATCCCAGGACCGTTCTTATGACGAGCGCGGCAACAGAGACGTGACCTATGAAATCCTGCCAGCCGGAAACGGCCGGGATCCCTGACTTTCCAAGGATTATGAGATCGATTCCTGCGAACCAGAAAAAGACCGCGATGAGGCGCGGCAGGCCAAAGGCCTTGAACAGCCCTTCTGACGGCTTAGTACCGGTTTGGGTATTATTCTCCTCCGACATTTCCTGCCTCCCTGACGGATACCATTATAATAGGTTCGATCAGGTCTGTCGCATATTTTTCGGGATCACCGGATCTGATCATCTGCTTGATCGTCTTCGGAGTGACTTCTTTCTCGATCTCTGCCAAAAGCTTTCCGGACTGGTCATGGTCCAGATGGTTTTCGCATCTGACGCGTTCGTATTCTGCACCAAGGATCTCAAGCATGCGCTCGTTGTCGCTTGTGTAGAACCTTGACGCTGCTTTATCGAATACCCTGCCCATGACAAGACATGCGAGGATCGAGACAATGAAGCCCGTTATGAATCCGCCGATCTCGGCCAAAAGGCCGGTATCGCCCAGCAGGGATTTTGCGGCCAGTTCCCAAAGGAAGAATGCGATCGTTCCCCAGGTTATGACCCAGATGTTGCTGATTAAATTGACCAGGAGCTGACGGCCCGTGCGCTCTTTGCGCAGCCATATTATGACGTCGTAAAGGGTAAATAACCCAAGTGTTACGACCGCTGTGATGACATTTGCCATCAGCGCTCTCATAAGGCTTCTCAAGACCGTGACGGAATACATGCGTGAGCCCGATCTCAAAACGTTGGCCAGGACACGGGCACTCCTTGCGCCCGCACGTGCGGCGGCCCTTCCGCCCGATCTTATGATCCCCTTGCCGATGCTGCTCTTTAAGACCTGCCTTCCGGCTGTCTTAGTATAAGAGGGCATATACTTTACCCGGGGTCTGTTAATGTTGTCAGGCATTTTTATCCGACGTAATAATCCTTGTTGACTGCGTTCTGGACATTGGTCATGAATTCGGCTTTTTCGTCTTCTTTGGGGAAGCTTAAGATGAGTTCGCAGATCTTGTCGAAAGCTTCGCCGCTGGCCATGGTTCCGCCGATCTTTGTCTTAACCTTGTCTTCCTTGTCGTAAGAGATCAGGTTTCTGACCCAGCCGTCGGAGTTGTTCATGTAAACGGAGATCTCCTGCGCTTCGAGGGGATTTGCTTTTACCAGATTATAGATGTTGGTGTACTCCGGGTTGGTCAGACCGATCTTCTTGCCCCTGTATATCTTACCGTTGAAGATGCCGTACATTTCGAGAGTACAGTCGGTACCTATGCGGTAATGCTGCTCCCATTTCTCATTCTTCTGCTTGTCAGCGGGTTCATAAACAGTGAGCTCGATAAGGTATTTACCGAGATCAGGATCTTTGGCCATTGACGGCGCGTCACCGGTATTGACCGTGTTGATTATGGTCGGCTTGTTGGAAGCAACAGGCTCTTTTTTGCAGGCGACCATAATTGAAGCCGCCATTACGGCTGCCATAAGAACGGATATTGTCTTAAGTGCTTTTCTCATAGTGTGCCTTTCGGAAAAGTTCTTAAGCTTATTGTTACATACTTTTCTCTGAATACAAAAATCAGAAAAGAATGCCCTTCATGCAGATGCGCTGTTTGTTGTTATCGTAGTCGTAGCTGTGATGGGCGCCGCCTGCGCACCATTTCTCATATTCACAGTTTTTGCAGCCTTCGCAGCTGCCGGACAAAGGCTTTCTATATACCTCGAATCTGTTCTTCCATACGTCGCTGAAACGGTCTTTTCTGATGTTGCCCTGGATAAGTTCAGGCCTCGGTTCGATGTCGAGGCATGCGGCTATGTCGCCGTTTGATCTGATGCTCGCGGTATGAATGCCGGCGCCGCAGAGGAAGAACCAGTCCCTGACATTGCGTTCGAGATCCGGCCCCAGGAAATGGCTGCACCCGTAACCTACGGGGATGCCTGCTTCACGCTTATCAAGGATGAATCTGAAAAGGCGTCTCTGGTCATCGGGTGTAAGGAGCATGTCAGGGTATTCCAATGCCCTTCCCATGGGCTCCAATCCGATAACACGCCATGAATCAATGTCGATTCCGTCTACGATCTCAAAGAGTTCGTCTAATTCTCCGATGTTTCTGTGATTGACTACAGTAGTGACTGATATGTGTTTGAAGGCTTTGCGGTCTATGAGATTCCGGATCCCTCTCATGGCCAGCTTATAGCCGCCCTTAAGTCCTCTTTGTCTGTCGTGGGTTTCTTCAAGACCGTCGATGCTGATGGAGATCGTACCCATGCCTGTCTCTTCGAGCATCCTGGCGACGTCTTCTGTTATGAGGGTTCCGTTTGAAGTCATTCCCCAATGGAATCCCTGTTTTTTTGCGTAACTTAAGAGTTCACGGAAACCCGGGTAGAGCAAAGGCTCACCGCCCGTTATGCAGAGCTGGATATCGGATATGTCGAAATTTGCCTTAACGTCATCCAATACCTTCATGAATTCTTCAGGGGAAGGACCGTGGCCTAAGCCGGGTTCACAGCGGCTTCCGCAGTGGAAGCATTTTGAATTGCAGCTTTGCGTCAGTTCGAAAAACAGATAAGTCAGTTCCGGCTGCAAATAAAGACGCTCGCGCTGTTCGGCGCGGGCATCTAAACATTTCTTCTTGAATTCCGTAAGTTCCATGGCTTATCTTATCAGTCAGGTGAATCAGGCGGCGGTCCGTAGACATCGACTTCGGGTTCCCCGGACGGATCGTATGTCGGAGGAAGGCTGGCTTCCGTCTGCTTGGACTCTGTCTGCTCTGCGGAAGTTTTAGTCGGGCGGTCTTCCGGCGGCGGTCCGTAAACATTGCCTCCGAAGCCCCAGCATCCGGAAATGGTCAGACCTGCTGCCGCAACGGCAGCAAATGTAAGAGCTTTTGCAGATCTCTTCATCGCCGGTTCCTCCTTATCGCATTTGGCTTATTATAACACTTCGATATGTGTAATTCATCAGGGTAAAAGATACGTTTTTTTATTGAAACTAAATATGCCGTGGTGTTAAGATTTTTTTATATCTAAACGAACGGGAGACCCCATATGAGCGACCTTAGTCACAGAAAAGCCACCAGGACCATAAAGGTGACGGATGTTAACGGAGTGCCCGTCAGGAACGCAAAACTGAAGCTTACCCAGAAGAACCATGAATTTCTTTTCGGATGCGGAGGATTTGATTTCGTTGCCATGATGGCGGTCAAAGACGAACAGAAGCAGGCATTCTTAAAGGATATTACCGGCAAGTGGCTGAAGATCTATAACTATGCCACGCTCCCGTTCTATCTCGGAACTTATGAACCGGAAGAGGGCAAGCCCCAGACTGCAAACAGGATGGAGGCTGCGAAGTACCTCAAGGAAAGAGGCGTTACCGTAAAAGGTCACCCGCTCGTATGGCACACTGTCTGCGCCGACTGGCTCATGACATATGACAACAAGACCATCCTTGAAAAGCTCCTTGGAAGGATCGACCGTGATGTCTCTGATTTCAAGGGCGTGATCGACAAGTGGGACGTTATCAACGAAGTCGTCATCATGCCGGTATTCGACAAGTACGACAATGCGGTCACCAGGATCTGCAAGGAATACGGCAGGGTGCCGCTCGTAAAAGCCGTTTTCGATGAGGCCCGCAAGATGAATCCGGGTGCTGAGCTCCTCCTTAACGATTTCAATACATCGAGCAAATACGAAGAACTCATCGAGCAGTGTCTCGAAGCCGGAGTTCCCATATCCACGATCGGAATACAGTCACACCAGCACCAGAAATACTGGGGCCCTGAAAAGATCTATGACGTTCTCGAAAGGTTCTCAAGGTTCGGCCTGCCGATCCACTTTACCGAGAACACGCTTACTTCGGGTGATTACCTTGTGCCCGAGGAATTGGATGACTTAAACGATTTCCAGGTAACTGCCGAAGAATGGCCTTCAACCCCGAAGGGCGAGGAGCGTCAGATGAAGCAGATGGAGGAAATGTACAGGATCCTTTTCGAGCACCCTTCCGTAAAGGCAATAACAGGTTGGGATTTTACGGACGGAATGTGGCTTAATGCACCGAGCGGTGTGGTCCGCCGCGACGGCTCCGTAAAGCCGTCTTACGAGCTTTTGGATCACCTCATCAATCACGAGTGGCATACGGATGAGACAGTCACGACCGACGGCGAGGGAAATGTGACCGTCACCGGTTTCAAGGGCGGCTACGAACTTGTCCCCGAAGATCCTTCGATTACACTTTCATCTGATGTTAAGGCTTTTGTTCTTTAAAGGCATGATCTATGAAAAACAGGATAGCGGTTTTTGCGAACGGATATAACAGATACTGTACTATGAAAGCACTCGACGGCATGAGGACCGTCGGAAGCGAAAAGGATTTCGACATCGATGTCTTTGTCGGTTATGCGGCATTTAACGACAGCCCGGATCTCAATACGGGACGTGCGGGTATCTATTGGCTGCCCAGGCTCGAAAACTATGACGGCGTCATTGTCTTCTCCGGACTCATAAACGATTTCGACATCGCAAAACGCATCTGCCTCAACGCCAAGGAAAAGAACGTTCCCGTTGTCAGCATCGGTGAATACGTTGAAGGAATCCCCTTCGTCGGTTCAAACAATGAGACCGGCATGAGGGAGCTTGTCGAGCACCTCGTCAAGGAACACGGCGTTAAGCGCGCGGTCTATATCGGGGGAAGCAGGGAACACATCGACACGAGCATCAGACAGAGCGTCATCGAATCCGTTTTCAAGGAACACGGACTTAAGCTCAGGAAAGAGGACATCTACTATGCCGACTGGGTCAACGAGCACGCTGCCGAGATAGCAAACCGGATCGCTGATTCCAAAGAAGGCTTTCCTGACGCGATAATCTGCGCAAACGACGTCATGGCGCTAGCGGTCTCCGGGCGCCTGATCAAGATCGGATATAAACTCCCGGAAGCCGTTATCGTTACCGGTTTCGATCACATTGAGGAAAGTGAGATCACATATCCGGCTCTCACCACGGTTGAGCAGGAATATTTCACGATCGGAAAGAATGCGAGCAGGCTTCTTTACGACATCATTGAAGGCAAAACCGGCACGACAAAAGAGATAGTCTCTTCCAGTGCGGTCATAGCCGAGAGCTGCGGCTGCAGGAACAACAAAGAGTACGATGAGCTCAGAAGGGATTACTGCAGGTCTGTACATACCGTTAAGAGGGATGTTGAGTTTTTCGAGAGACTCTGCCGCATGGAAAGAAATGAGATCCTTAAGTCTGAAGGATATGAAGACATGAAGGAGCACCTGAGAAACTTCTACAAGGACAATCACTATATCACAGGCCCCGATTATTACGTGGTCCTGAACAGGGAATACTTTAACGATCCGAATCCGGATGACAGCACGATCCTTAAGGACGGCTACGATGCAATACTCGATGTGACGGTTGCGCTCAGGAACGGAAAGATCGTTGACGGCAAACTCCGCGATGGCGAGCTTATACCGGGCTACAAGAAAAAGCCCGGCAAGCAGAGCCTGTACTATTATTTCCCGCTCAGTTCCGGCAGATATAACTACGGTTATTTTGCTTTCAAGGAGACCCCGGTAATGATCTCAGAGAACCTGAGGGTCTATGAATACATGGAAAAGGTCGAGCAGTCGTTCATGGAATACCGCCTGAAGATGAGACTCGATGCCGCCAACAGGGAACTGACGGATCTTTACAACAAGGATCCGCTGACCGGACTTTACAACAGATTCTGCTTTGACAGCATCGCTGACCTGTTATACGAGGAATCGCTTGATGAAGAGAAGCCGATGTCGATCATGTTCACGGACATCAACTACTTGAAGACCATCAACGATGAGTATGGCCATGCCGTCGGAGACAAATCCATAATCGCGGTTTCTGACGCGATCAGGGAAAGCATAGGACCGGACGCGCTCGCCGTAAGATACGGCGGTGACGAGTTCATAATCCTTTCTCCCGATACGTCTGATGAAGGTTCTGAAGTTATACGGACAAAGATAGAAAAGTATCTGGCAAAGTTCCATAAGGCGAAAAAGATCCCGTGCAAGGTATCCGTGTCATGCGGTTATGTCATCACGGATCCAAAGTCCGGAAAGACTTTTGAGGAATACATTAACGAAGCCGATAAGGTGATGTACGAGATCAAGAAAAAGGTCCACGCCAAGGACTGATCCGATCTCAGACGGGTCTCCAGAAGATCCACACGAAGAGGTATCCCGAAATGACCGCTGTCAGTGTGAATGGGATGCCTATTTTCATGAAGTCGCGGAATTTGACTTCGTAGCCTTCTTTTCTGAGCATGCCTACACCTGCGATGTTGGCTGAAGCTCCGATCGGGGTGAGGTTTCCGCCTAAAGTTGCGCCGACGAGAAGTCCGAAGAAAAGGAAATACGGTTCGATGTTCATTGCGTTAGCCACGCTCGCGAGGATCGGGAGCATCGTTGCGGTATAAGGGATGTTGTCGATGAATGCGGAAATGATGACCGATCCCCAGACAACGATAGTGAAGAGAACTAACATGTTGTTGCCGCCTGCCTTGGCTATGAAGCCTGCAACGTCTTTGATGATTCCTACCTCATTGATCGCTGCGATGACGACGAAAAGTCCTGCGAGAAGAGCCATGGTGTCATAGTCCATTGCGTTAAGGGAATGGAACATGCCCTTGAACGATCTCTGCTTGATGAGTTCCCAGATGATGGTAAGGACGCCGCATGCCATGCAGATGTAACCGTTGATCATGTCGGGAGTATTCGAGATGAATGAAGCGATGATGAGGAGGACTACGTGGCCGACCATCGTGATGGTGGGGACATAGTCTGTGACCTGAGTGTGTTCGGTGCTTGTTACGGGTGCCTTATCCTTGCGGAAAAGGATCATCATGATCGGAACCGTAAGGAGTGCGCCGAGTTCGACCGCGAAGAACATTCCCGGCCTTCCGTGCATCCAGAAGAAGTCGTTGAAGTTCATTTTCGCTGCGGCAGCGAGCATGATAGATGTCGTGTCGCCTACGAGCGTTGCAGCGCCCTGAAGATTGGATGAGACCGCGATGGCGACAATCATGCCGACAGGGTTCTTCTTGAGCTTCTTGCAGATCGCAAGGCCTACCGGAGCTACCATGAGGACCGTTGCGACGTTATCAATGAATGCGGATATGATACCCGAGAAAAGAGACATGAGGACCGTGACCCAGATGACGTTCGGTGCGAGCCTTAAGAGTGCTTCGGCGATCTTATTGGGCATCTTTGATTCAATGAAATAATCGACGATGACCATCGTTCCGAAGAGCATCATGAGCACGTTCCAGTCGATCGCTCCGGGGACTTTGGCAACCGGAAGGATCTGGAATATGACCATCAGGGTTGCGGTAGTAAGCGCAACGATGGCGCGGCGCTTGGGAAGCAGGACCAAAAGGACATACATCACCACAAACAGAGCGATGGCCAGATATTTCATATATTGTGCATTTGCAAAAAACTCGGTCATTTATTCTCCTAAAACACTAAGAAAGAATAAAAGACATAATAAGACAAGTCAATGCAGACAATTATTAAAGATATTTGTGTTAATATGTTCTCATATGGACGAAATGACCAAGACAGTACCGATAGTAATTCCCTCTTATGAGCCGAATGAAAGGCTCATTAAGCTGCTGAACGAACTTAACGAAGCAGGCCTCGGCCCGATCATAATCGTTAACGACGGCAGCGGTACTGAGTACGATGAGATCTTCGCCCAGGCTGAAAAGCTCATAGAGGGTAACGGAGGAAAGCTCATCGCATACCGTCCCAACAAGGGAAAGGGAAGAGCCCTCAAGACCGCGTTCACATACATTGCAGAGAACATGCCTGACGTTCTGGGCTGCGTGACTGCCGATTCAGACGGACAGCACACCCCCGGATGCATTGCTTCCATCATCGATAAGCTCAGGGAGGAACCGGACAAGCTCATTCTGGGCGTACGCCGCTTTGACGGGGAGGATATTCCGTGGAAGAGCCGCTTCGGAAACAATCTTACTGTCAAGGTGTTCTCATATGTCTCGGGAACCAAAGTCACTGATACTCAGACGGGTCTTAGGGGACTCCCGTTTGATTTCATGAAGGACATGATCGACTGCAAGGGCGAAAGGTTTGAGTACGAGACCCAGATGCTCCTTGAATGCACCGGAAGGATCAAGATAAGCGAAGTCCCGATCAAGACTGTCTACGATTCGAAGGATAACCACCAGACGCATTTCGATCCGTTTAAGGATTCGATCAGGATCTACAGGATATTAGGCAAGAAATTCATCAAGTACATATTCGCGTCGCTGACATCGTTTGTCATAGACATACTCCTGTTCACGCTGTTCAACTATCTGTTTAAGGACATTATTCCTGAGATGTACCTCATACAGTTCTCGACCATCTGCGCGAGGGTTATTTCAGCGACATATAACTACACGGTCAATTACTTCCTGGTATTCAGGAGCCGTGCGGGCAAGGCGACATCACTGGTCAAATATGCCGCTCTGGCATTCATCCAGATGCAGGCGAGCGCCTGGTCCGTTGCAGCGGTATGTTTCCTGCTTCCGATGGTATCCAGGACACTTATCAAGTGCATTATCGATACCTTACTCTTCCTGCTGAGCTATTCGATCCAGCAGAGATTCGTTTTCGCT
This sequence comes from Oscillospiraceae bacterium, assembly GCA_015069215.1. GTDB lineage: Bacteria > Bacillota > Clostridia > Saccharofermentanales > Saccharofermentanaceae > Saccharofermentans. The sequence goes on along the minus strand of SVJC01000001.1, from coordinate 11,835 downwards.
TCTAAAAAGAGGCTTGGAGAATAATCCAGTCAGTCAGCCGGATGCTTTTTGAACATGCCCTTGAGAAGGATGGGCACTATTATTGAGCTGAACAATATCAGCATGATGACTCCGGTAAAATACTCAGGCGTGATAAGGCCTACAGCAAGGCCGGCCTTTGCGGTGATCAGTGCGACCTCGCCCCTGGTCATCATGCCTACGCCGATCTTGAGTGAATCATTGAAACTGAACCTGCAGAGCTTTGCGGCTGCGCCGCAGCCGATGATCTTTGCAAGGCAGGCGACTATGACGAACGCAATGGAGAACAAAAGAAGCTTGATGTTCATCGTCTCGAAAGTCACCTTGAGGCCGATGCCTGCGAAGAAGATCGGGGCAAAGACCATGTAAGCGCTGATGTCGACCCTTCTTTCAACGTATTTGGCATCGTGAAGGTTGCAAAGGACGATTCCGGCGACATAGGCACCGGTGATCTCGGCGATCCCGAAATAAGTCTTGGCTACGTATGCCATGACGATGCAGTAAACAAGGGCGATGATGGGGATTCGCCTGGTGTGCTCATAACGCTTGTCGAGCCATTTGAAGATATGATAAACACCGAATCCGCTGACGATCGCGATCGCAAAGAACAGGATCGCCTTGAGGATTATCATCCAGACGTTGGTGTTGGTATCCTTTGAACTCAGGACGAAGGTCAGGACGATGATGCCTATTACGTCGTCGATTATCGCGGAACTTACGATCGTCGTGCCTACGGTTCCGTTGAGCTTTCCGAGCTCCTTGAGGGCGGCGACCGTGATGCTGACTGAGGTTGCGGACATTATCGTACCGATGAAAAGGCCCTTGAAGAACTGCTCGCTACCGATGGGAGCGAAACCGTAGAAGGCCATGAAGACTATCGTGCCGAGGATCATGGGGACGAAAACGCCGGCGCAGGCAATCGCCGTAGCCTTGAGTCCCGTCTGCTTGAGCTTTTTCATGTCCGTTGCAAGTCCTGCTTCGAACATGAGCATGATGACGCCGATCTCTGCCATCTTGGTGATGAAGTCAGTCTCGCTGACGAATCCCAGAAGTGCAGGTCCTACCAAAACGCCGGCAAGTATCTCACCGACGACTTCAGGCGCATGGAGCTTCCTTGCGAGAATGCCGAAAGCTTTAGCGCTGAATAATAATATTGCCAGATCACGAAGGAATGAAAAATCTTCCAAAATACCGCTCCTTTATTAACCCCAAAGCATAATAGCACGCTTTTCAGACGTCGGTTATAAACAGAGTGCAAAAATGTTATTATATTGTTTAGACTTATTTTGTACATGGGGGCAATATGGCGATAAAAGAACTGGAATATCCCTTTGATCCGGACTATATCCTGCGAAAAAAGAAGGCCATAAAAAGACAGCTCATCGAGCGTGAAGGCGTCAGCTACACTGACAAGAAAATAGCGATCCTCGGAGGATCTACGACCAGTGACATCAAGCTGATCCTTGAGCTTTTCCTGCTGAATTACGGCATCAGGCCCGAATTCTACGAATCGGAATACAACCAATACTATGAGGACGCGGTCTTCGGAAATGAGGAACTGGATAAGTTCTCGCCCGATCTTGTCTTCATCCATACGACATCCCGCAACATTACGGCTTATCCTTCCGTGACAGACAGCGAGGAGGACATCAAGTCCCTTGCGGATCAGACGATGGCGCGCTTTACCCAGATCTGGGGCAAGCTGGACGAGAAGTTCCACTGCACGATAATCCAGAACAATTTCGAGCAGCCTTACTACAGGCTCATGGGCAACAGCGATGTCTCTGACATCCACGGAAGGCTCAACTTCATCAACAGGCTGAACGAACGCTTTTACGAGTATTCGAGAAGCCACGAGAACTTCTTCATCAATGACATCAACTACATTTCTGCTGTTTACGGCATAAAGAAGTGGTCAGACCCGAGCGACTGGTACAGATATAAGTATGCTGTTGCGGTATCTGCCATCCCCGAATTCGCATTCAATCTTTCACACATAATCAAGGCGGTCTACGGCAAGAACAAGAAGGCGTTCGCACTCGACATGGACAACACCCTCTGGGGCGGCATCGTAGGCGACGACGGCCCCGAGAACATCCACATCGGCCATGAGGATGCAGAATCCGAGCTTTTTACCGAATTCCAGCAGTACGTCAAGGCACATAAGGACCTGGGTATCCTCCTGACCGTTGCTTCCAAGAACGATGAGGAGAATGCACTGGCGGGACTTGCACGCCCCGATTCAACCCTTAAAAAAGACGATTTTCTTGTCATCAGGGCAAACTGGGACAACAAGGACATCAACATCAAGAAGACTGCCGCAGACATAAACATCGGCGCAGACAGCTTTGTCTTCGTTGACGATAACCCGATGGAGAGGGCTCTGGTCGAAGCTCAGGTCCCCGGGATCAGCGTTCCGGAGGTCGGTGCTCCCGAGACATACATCGACATCATCGATTCAAACGGCTATTTCGAGGTCACCGGGCTTTCTGCCGAGGACCTCAAGCGCAACGGCATGTACAAGGCCAACATCGAGAGGGAAAAGGCAGCCGCTACATTTGACGACTATGACGATTACCTCAGATCCCTCGAAATGGAGGCTGAGATCAAGGCGTTTGCGCCCGTGTACATGGCCAGGATCGCGGAGCTTACCAATAAGAGCAACCAGTTCAACCTGACCACAAAGCGCTGCAGCCAGGCTGAGATCGAGAAGTTCGCGATGGATCCTTCCTACATTACCCGTTACGGAAGGCTTGAGGACAAGTTCGGCGATAACGGCGTCGTAGCGGTGTCTTTCGGCCATGAGGCTGAGGAGAACGGCGAGAAGGTCTTCCTCATGGATCTCTGGCTCATGAGCTGCAGGGTCTTAAAGCGCGGCATGGAGTTCGCGATGATGGACGAGTTCGTCAAAGAGTGCAAAATGCGCGGAATCGCTAAAATAAAAGGCTTTTATTATCCTACTGCCAAGAATAAAATGGTTAAGGACTTTTACGGCATGCAGGGATTTGTTAAAATCCGTGAGTCGGAGGACGGGTCAACCGAATGGGAACTCGATCTTTCCGCGCCTTATTTCAGCAAGAACGTTGCAATTAAAGTCAATTGACGTGAAGGAGTTATAGTAATGAGCAGAGAAGAGGTTTTCGCAAAACTTAACGAGATCTTCCAGGATGTTTTCGACGATGAGGACATCAATGTAACCGAGACAACAACCGCTGCTGACGTTGACGGCTGGGATTCACTTGAGCATATCAACCTGCTCGTAGCCATCGAGAGAGGCTTCGGCATCAGGTTCACGATGGGCGAGACCACGGGTCTTAAGAATGTCGGCGAAATGGTCGACAAGATCATGGCTCACCTCGGATAATACGTAATGTCGCTCGTATCAGCTGCTTTTCTTGCATTTGTCGCTTGCACGGCATTGATCTACTATCTCACGCCCGGAAGCGCGAGACGGTGGATACTGCTTGCGGCGAGCCTTGCATTCTGCGCGTCCTGCGGTTTCTATTCGCTGGCCTTCGTGCTTCTCGCGGCTGTTACGACCTTTATCGGAGGGCTTCTTTCAGGGCCTTCCAAGAGCAAGGGACTCCGCAATGCCGCATGCGTCATCACGGTTGTCCTGAATCTCGGGATCCTCTGCGCAGTAAGATACTACGGCGTTATCGGGATCTTTGCCGAGAACCTCAACAAGGTTTTCGGAGCTTCTGAATCGACCCGTACTTTCATGCTTTACGCGGTTCCCGTAGGCATGGCGTTCTATACGCTGCAGCTCATCGGATACACGCTTGACTGCAGATGGGAGAGGACCGCTCCCGAGAAGGATTTCTTCAGATATCTTCTTTTCGCTACTTACTTCCCGTATTTCACCTCAGGACCTATGAATTCTTATGCCGATCTTTCGGTCAAGCTCGACGGTTCAAAGGACGCGAAGTTCTCGATGGACAGATTGAGGGACAGTGCGATCAGGATCGCATGGGGTTTCTTCAAAAAACTCGTCATCGCTGACAGGATCGCCCTCATAGTCAATGCGATCTACGGAAATCACGAGATATTCGGCGGACTTTATGTATTTATCGGTGCGGCATGCTTTGCTATCCAGCTCTATGCCGATTTCTCAGGCTGCATGGAGGTCGTGCTCGGAACTTCCCACCTTTTGGGAATCGAGATGCCCGAGAACTTCAACAGCCCGTTCCTTTCACACACCATCCGCGAATACTGGCAGCGCTGGCATATCACTTTGGGCGGTTGGCTGCGTGACTACCTGTTCTATCCGATGCTCCGCACATCCGTTTTCGTTAAGATCGGTGATGTCTCCAAGAAGCTTTTCGGCAAGAAGAAGGGCAAGAAGGTACCTACTTATTTCGGATTGATAATCCTTTGGGTAGCGGTCGGTTACTGGCACGGTGGACTCATGAAGTACGTCATCGGCACCGGACTTCTTCATTGCTTCTACATCATTCTGGGCGAACTGGTCGAACCCGTTTCAGTCAAGCTCAGGAAAGTGCTTCACAGTGAAAAGCTTCCTTATAAGATCTTCCAGACGGCACGCACTTTCTTCCTGGTATGCCTCGGCCACATCTTCTTCAGGGCAAACAACGTCGCTGACGCCGCCATGATGTACAAGTCGATATTCCAGCCTTTCTCGATGAACAGCGAGACGCTTGCCTTACTGAAGATCAACACGGGCAACCTTATCGTTCTGCTCTTATCGTTTGCGGTACTGGTCGCAGTTGACATCTACAAGTACCGCGAAAAGCAGGAGGAAGAACCCCGTCTGGTACTCAAGGCCATCTCTTCAAAGCCCGTCATCGTTTCATGGGCGGTATTCATGGTCCTTGCAGTTGCAGTACTCGTCTTCGGCATGTACGGTCTGGGATATGATTCAGGAGCATTTATTTACGCAAGAATATGATCTCTCGTCCGAGAGAAATCAGGAGGTAATGACATGAACATAGTTTGTCTTGATATGGAAGGTGTATTAGTACCCGAGATCTGGATCGAGTTCTCTAAGAAGACCGGCATTCCGGAGCTTACGCGCACAACACGTGACGAACCCGATTATGACAAGCTTATGCGCTGGAGACTCGGCATACTCCGCGAGCACGGACTGGGACTTAAGGAGATCCAGGATGTCATCTCACAGATCGACCCGCTTCCCGGTGCGAAGGAATTCCTCGATGAGCTGAGAAAGGACATGCAGGTGATCATAATCAGCGATACTTTCACGCAGTTTGCCATGCCTCTCATGGCTAAGCTTGGCTATCCCGCACTTTTCTGCAATTCACTTGTCGTCGGTGAAGACGGAATGATCGAAGACTTCAAGATGAGGATCGAGAACTCCAAGCTTTCCACGGTAAGAGCACTGCAGTCCATCGGATTTGATACCATCGCTTCAGGCGATTCATATAACGATCTGGACATGATCAAGGCTTCAAAGGCCGGATTCCTTTTCAAGAGCACGGAGAAGATAATCGCAGACAACCCGGACATCCCCGCATTTGAGGATTTTCCCGAACTCCTTGCTGCGATCAAGGCAGTTCCCGATTCAAACTGATGGATATTACAAGAGATATCGTAATAGATTACATAAAAAGCCAATATGGAACGGAACCGGAATTCCCTTGGGAGGGAGATCCGGTTTCGTGTGTTTTCAGGCATTGTGACAACCACAAGTGGTTCGCGCTCATCATGCGCGTAAGGAAAGACCGTTTGGGCATGGCAGGCGACACTCCCGTTGACTGCATGAACCTCAAGATAGATGACCCGGTCCTTCACGACATGCTATGTCACAGCGACGGGATAATCCCCTCATATCACATGAACAAAAGACACTGGATCACCGTTTTGCTCGACGGGACAGTCCCGGGCCCGAAGATCTTTGAATTGCTGGACGTCAGTTACCGGGCCACCATGAGAAAGCGGAAGAAATAGGCAAATATAAAGGGCTGCATCACTGCAGCCCTTAAGTTTTCCCAATCGGTTATTACTTCTTGACGATGAGTGACTCACCTGTCATCTCTGCAGGCTGGGGCAGACCCATGATCTCAAGGAGAGTGGGAGCGATGTCGCAGAGGCGGCCGCCCTCACGGAGTGTGTACTCGGGATCATAGTTGTAGAGGATGAACGGAACGGGATTCGTTGTGTGTGCAGTATGAGGCTGCATTGTCTCGAGGTTCATCATCTGCTCTGCGTTTCCGTGGTCTGCGCAGATGAAGAGAACGCCGTTCATCTTCTTGACTGCTTCAACAGCGCCGCCTACGCAGGCGTCAACTCTCTCAACAGCCTTGATGGCAGCTTCGAGAACGCCGGTGTGGCCGACCATGTCAGGGTTAGCGAAGTTGATGATGACTACATCGTACTTGTCTGAGCAGATGGCTGCGTCGAGCTTCTCGGAAACCTCGGGAGCGCTCATCTCAGGCTTGAGGTCGTATGTTGCAACTGCAGGTGAGGGAACGAGTGTACGGTCCTCATCCTTGTTGGGCTCTTCGATGCCGCCGTTGAAGAAGAAGGTAACGTGAGCGTACTTCTCTGTCTCAGCGATACGGAGCTGCTTGAGGCCGTTTGCCGCAAGATATTCACCGAGAGTGTTCTTGATCTCTTCCTTCTTGAAAGCGACGAACTTGTTGGGGATGAGCTCATCGTAATCCTTGAAGCAGACATATGTGAGAGGCATGAAGCCGTTAGCTCTCTTGAGGTACTTGATGCACTTCGTGTCGGAGGCGTCACCGGGCTGTGCTGCGATGTCCTCGTCGCTGTAGCAGAAAGCCTTTGTGATCTCTCTTGCACGGTCAGGACGGAAGTTGAAGAAAATGACGGAGTCGTTAGGCTTAACGACTGAAACGGGCTTGCCTTCTGCGTCTACGATGACTGTAGGGAGGACGAACTCGTCTGTTACGCCTGCGTCGTATGACTTCTGCATAGCGGCGATGCAGTCTGTATCCTTAACGCCCTCACCGAGAACGAGAGAGTCGTAAGCTGTCTGGATCCTGTCCCAGTTGTTGTCTCTGTCCATTGCATAGTAACGGCCGGACATGGAAGCGACCTTACCTACGCCGATCTCAGCCATCTTGTCGACCAATGCCTGGAGATAATCCTTGCCGGATGCCGGGGGAGTATCACGGCCGTCGAAGAAGGGGTGAACATATACTCTGTCGAATCCTTCTCTCTTGCAGAGTTCGAGGATCGCGTAGAGGTGTGTGTTGTGTGAGTGAACGCCGCCGTCAGAGAGAAGGCCCCAAACGTGGAGGTCTGAATTCTTCTCTTTGCAGTTGTTGATGGCGCGGAGGAGTTCTTCATTCTTGAAGAAAACGCCGTCCTCGATGTACTTTGTGATGAGTGTAAGGTCCTGATAGATGATCCTTCCGGATCCGATGTTCATGTGACCGACCTCGGAGTTACCCATCTGACCGTCAGGAAGTCCGACTGCCAGACCGGAAGCGAAGCCCTTAACAAAAGGACACTCAGCCATGAGCTTGTCGATGACCGGGGTGTTTGCCATGGCGATCGCGTTGTATTCCTTGTTGTCGGAAAGTCCGAAACCGTCAAGAACCATAAGAACTACAGGTCTTCTTTTCATAGTTATATCTCCTTGAACTTAGATTATGACTGGGCGTAAAAGCACGGATGTGCCCACCGTTATATTTTTGCCGGCGAAATTATAGCACATCGGAAGGGTATTTTCTTTATAAAGAAAGACGGTTTTTAGGGAGCTTTTTCAAGCGACGGGGATGAATTTGTTCAAAGCCTCGTCGTACTCGTATCCGATACCTTTGAGAGATGACCTGATCTCGAGCTCATCCAGGTCAAGTGATTTGCAGAGTTCCTCAAGCGAATCGTAGGTGTCCCTTAAGTGCGTGTTGACATAGCTGAGCAATATGTTGGGATCTTTAGGCATGTTGTTGACTCCTTTTCAGTTATCGACCTTAGGCAGGTTCCAGCGGAAACGCGCTGCAAGATAGCGGATGCCTATGACTATGAGGAATCCCGCGAGCATTGCCGAAGCGGCCGAATCCGTGCCGAGGAAAATGAGATATGTAGCCGTTGCGCCTATGATCGAGGCAATGGCATAGATGTGTTTTACGAAGATATAGGGCATTTCGAGCGAGAGCACGTCACGCATGACGCCTCCGCCGACACCGGTTACGACGCCGAGAAAGATGACCAGGAACCAGTTGTTCGAAAAGGAGGTGAAAAAGCCCGTGTGGACACCGTCAATGGTGAAAGCCGCGAGACCTATGGTGTCACACCAGAAAAAGACCTTGTCATAGATGTTCTTCGCCTTGTCAGGCATCTTCCTGCCGGAGCGGTGCTGCCAGTAAAGGAAAGCAAACGTGATGTTTGCGGCTATGGCGGCGAGGATGACGAAGAAGGGATTCCTGAATGCCATGGGCGGCGTATATCCTATTATGAGATCGCGGATGATGCCTCCGCCGGTTGCCGTAAGTATGGCCAGGATGTTTACGCCGAAGATATCCATTCTCTTACGCACGCCAGCGAGCGCGCCTGACACGGCAAATGCGGCCGTGCCGATGATATCGGTGATGAGAATGAAAAGCTCGGTAGTACCCATAAAAGCAATTATATATGTTTTCGCGAGGAATGACAGTTGGTCTTAACCATCTTTTTATTGCACGATATAATATGTTCGGAGGATGGGAAAATGAGTGAATACGGATCCGGAAGAAAGACGGCATTTATAGTAGTTCTGGCGTTGTTCGTGATCGAATGCGCAGCCTTCGCATTGCTTTCATGGAGCGGACAGACAGCAGGCAAATCTGTTGCGATCGCAGTGAGCGGTCTGTTCCTGGCAGCACTGTTTTTCTTCATTCATAAGTTCCTTGTGAAGAACGAGAAATACGTTAAGGCCACGGGCCTGATCATTGCGGTCGGTCTGTCGGATCTCGCTCTCGCGGTATACATCCTGATAAGCCGTTTGGTCTGATTAGTTCCGTTATTGTGTTAGAATTAAACAATCAAAAGAGCGGAGGCATTTTGCATGGCTGCAGTCACGGATTGTGAACATCTTGTACAGTACTATGAGACAGACCAGATGGGAGTTACCCATCATTCGAACTACATCAGGTGGTATGAAGAGGCAAGGACGAAGCTCTTTGAGGAGATCGGCCTGGGCTACAAGGGCATGGAGGAGATGGGCATCATAAGTCCCGTCGTAGGCCTTACCGCCAAGTACAAGACGATGGCAAAATATTGTGACACGGTCGTCATCCGCGCCGAGGTCACAAGATATACGGGCGTAAGGTTCGATATCAAATACACGGTTTTCGATAAGGAAACAGAACAGGTAAGATGCACGGGAACGAGCGAGCATTGCTTCATCAGCCGTGAGGGAAAGGTCATCTCTTTGCAGAAGGCTAACCCCGAGGCTCATGCTAGATTCGACATGCTTGTCAACGGAAAGGAAGGCTGACACATGGCAGACATCATCATCGTAGGCGCAGGTCCCGCAGGACTTTCGGCAGCAATCTATGCAAGACGCGCAGGTATGGAGACCGTAGTCTATGAAGCATCGACTTACGGCGGACAGATCATCAATACGCCCGAGGTCGAGAACTATCCGGCCATCGCAAAGATCTCCGGTTTCGATTTTGCAAATGACCTCTATAACCAGGCAACTAACTTAGGCGCTTCGGTTGAATTTGACAACGTAACCGGCATCACGGGTTCTGCAGAAGAAGGCTTTACTGTTGAACTTGAGTCCGGTGCGAAGAACACCGCAAAGGCAGTGATCCTTGCTGTAGGCGCTACAAACCGCCATATGGGCATCGACCGCGAGGAAGAGCTCACCGGCAAGGGCGTTTCCTATTGCGCTACCTGCGACGGCGCTTTCTATAAGGGAAAGACCGTTGCCGTTACCGGCGGCGGAAACACCGCAGTCGAGGATGCGATCTATCTTGCAGGCGTCGTCCAAAAGGTCTATCTGATCCACAGAAGAAACGAGTTCCGTGCAGAAGAGACCCTCGTAAATGCAGCCAAGAAGCTCGAAAATCTCGAGATCATCACGCCTTACGTCATCAAGGAGCTTAAGGGAGCACCCAAGCTTGATACCATCGTCATCGAGAACCGTGAAGATGCAAGTACGAAAGAACTTGCCGTTGACGGACTTTTCGTTGCGATCGGCCAGGAGCCCAAGACAGCGATCTTCAAGGATCTCGTAACGCTCTCAGGCGGATACATCGAAGGCGGTGAAGACTGCAAGACCAACGTTAAGGGCATCTTTGTCGCAGGTGACGTCAGGACCAAGAAGGTAAGGCAGCTTACGACCGCATGCGCTGACGGAGCGGTAGCTGCGCTGGCGGCGATCGATTTTATCAAGCTCGGCTAACTTGTTTACCCGCGCCCCGCGGTGTATCATACATAGGCTTTAATTATTTTATTTTCTGTTCTTTGGAGGACATTATGGCAAAGAATGTATTCGACACGCTTGAAGAAAGAGGATATTTCTCACAGGCTACACACAGGGACGAGATCTACGATCTCCTCAGCAAGCCGGGCGTATCGTTCTATATAGGCTTCGACCCGACTGCTGATTCACTTCACGTCGGTCACTTCGTCCAGATGATGGTCATGAGCCATATGCAGAAGGCTGGCCACAGACCCATCGCTCTCATGGGCGGCGGTACCGGCATGATCGGAGATCCTTCCGGCCGTACGGACATGCGTCAGATGATGACGGTAGAGACGATCGACCACAATGTCGAGTGCTTCAAGAAGCAGATGGGAAAGGTCATTGATTTCTCTGACGGAAAGGCTCTCATCGTCAACAACGCTGACTGGCTCAGAGACCTCAACTACATCGAGTTCTTAAGAGACATCGGACCTCATTTCTCTGTTAACAAGATGCTTACCGCAGAGTGCTACAAGCAGCGTCTTGAGAAGGGCCTTTCCTTCATCGAGTTCAACTACATGCTCATGCAGGCATATGACTTCTACTATCTCCACAAGAAGTACGGCGTTAAGCTCGAGTTCGGCGGAGACGACCAGTGGTCCAACATCCTTGCAGGCATGGAGCTCATCCGCCGTAAGGACCAGGAAGAGGCATACGGTCTTACATTCACTCTCCTCACGAACAGCGAAGGAAAGAAGATGGGTAAGACGGCAAAGGGTGCAGTATGGCTCGATGCTGAAAAGTTCCCTGTTTACGACTTCTATCAGTACTGGAGAAACGTTGATGACGCCGACGTCATCAAGTGCATGAAGCTCCTCACGTTCCTTGAGATGGATGAGATCAATGAGTACGCAAAGCTCACAGATGCTGCTATCAACGAGGCAAAGAAGAGACTTGCTTACGAAGTCACAAAGATCATCCACGGCGAGGAAGCTGCTGAGATCGCAAAGAAGACTGCTGAGGATATCTTTGAGAACGCAGGCAGATCAGAGGACATGAAAACTACCGAGATCACCAAAGAGGAACTCGGTGCAGGCATGCAGATCGCTGACGCTCTCGTTAAGGCAGGTCTCATGAAGTCCAAGGGCGAGGCAAGAAGAATGATCCAGCAGAAGGGAGTCTACCTCAACGACAAGGTTGTCGAAGATCAGTTCTATGCACTTGCAGAATCCGATTTCGACGACAATGGCGAGGCTATCGTCCGCAAGGGCAAGAAGGTCTACCACAGACTCAAGATCAACGGATAAAGGCTTTTCAAGAAAGTTTTAACGGAACAGTCCAGATTAATGGCTCTTTCCCATAAAACGACTGATAAGTACTTTTAAAGTCCCTCAGAGTTTCCGAAGCTATGGCTTAATAAAATAAACATGGATATCAGGAGGCTCAAATGAAACTGGATAACTTAATAGACACCA
>SVJC01000037.1 GCA_015069215.1 Oscillospiraceae bacterium | reverse complement strand
CGGAGCACTCGATGTGCCAGCCGGGTCTTCCATCACCCCAGGGTGAACCCCAGAAAGGCTCGCCTTCCTTCTTGAACTTCCAGACAGCGAAATCGCCCGGATTCTTCTTACCTTCGTAGGAAGCCTTACGCTCACCGCCTCCTGCAACAAGTTCATCAAGCTTATAGTGTGAGAGCTTGCCGTAATCAGCCTTCTTGGAAACATCATAGTAAACGCCGTCACCTTCGATGACATAGGTGTAGCCGTTCGCTTCCATAGCCTTGATGAGGCCGATTATTGCCTTCATCGACTGAGTTGCTCTGGGCTGATATGTCTGACGCTTGATGTTAAGTCCGTCCGCGTCAACATAGTATTCCTTAATGAAACGGTCAGCGAGCTGCTCGACTGTGATACCTTCCTCGTTTGCACGCTTGATCATCTTATCGTCGATATCGGTAAAGTTCTGAACGAAGGTTACATCGTAACCCCTGTATTCCAGATATCTGGCGAGTGTATCAAAAGTAACGAAAGGTCTTGCGTTTCCGAGGTGGAAATAGTTATATACCGTCGGGCCGCAGGCGTACATCTTGACCTTGCCGGGCTCGATGGTCTTGAATTCTTCTTTGCATCTTGTGAGTGTGTTGTAAAGTTTCATGTCAGATCTCCTTGTTTGGTTGATATTTCAGTGGTCATGCGTTGCAACATCGGGAACAGGTACATCGTTCACCAACATATCTTCCGCAACAAGGAAAAACAGTGCATAAAAAAATTATACCCGCCACCATCCGGGCAGCAGGATCTCGAGATGCTTTCTGTTTTGCACCGTTAAGTAATCTCAAGCGTTTTTCTCTTTCCGTCCAATTCATTAAAAAACGACCCGAACATAGCAGACTCTGATTGACACCCGGGTAATCCAGGGCTGATGCTCTGCGCCTGACTTCAATAGTCCAACTTACAAGGCTTTATTTCCACCACGCGGTCCAAGCTCATAATTATGTCATGTAGGTCCAATTTAGAGGCCACAATGCTAAGGTCACCTTAATTATAAAATAAAACGCGGGCATTTCAAATATAAAAAGGCATTTGCAACAATATCGCAACAAAACTTGCGGAATTCTGTCCGGACTTCAGTAAGGTTCGGCATTCTTGGCCTGTCTGTTCCCCGCAAACGCGGCACAAAGGACCTTTTCTGCGCCCGCTTCATACAGCGCCATTGCCGCCTCATGAAGCGTAAAACCGGTCGTAACGACATCATCTGCCACGATAACGGTCATTCCGGTCAGATCCCACTCCTCAGAGACCCCGAAAGCCCCTGTAACGTTAGCTATGCGCTCAAGATTGCCTTTGAGCTCGGTCTGTCTTTCCGTGTTGCGCTTGCGGTACAGCACGTCATCAGCATACGGGATGCCCAATATGGCAGAAGCCGGCTTTGCCATCTCGGCAGCCTGGTTGAACCCTCTCTCCTTCAGTCTCGACGGTGAAAGCGGCACGGGGACCATGAGATCTGCGTAAACAGAGTCGCATTTCATGAAAGAACCCAGAAGGCACCCGAAAAACCTTGCAAGACAAGCCTTCTTGCCGAATTTGACTATCGGAACGGCGCGTTTCACCGTCCCCTCATAAGCCATCGGCATATAAAGCGGCAATTCAGGGCATGGATCACCGTCAAACGGGTTGGAAAGGCATAAAAGCCAGCGTTTATCCTTGTCATAAGGAGCAAACGATGACAGGCATCTCCCGCATATATGGAGATCGGAAGAACTGCCATAACAAGCACGGACAAAGAGATCATATTGTGAAAAGCGGTCATCTGCATCAGCGGCCTTCCCGCAGATCGCGCAGCACTCAGGAAACATGAAATCCACTGTCTCCTTCAGATATGACGAAACAAGGGAGACTCCTCCCTTCAGAGTTTTTGTGATCGGCATTTATCAGAATCCCCGTTTGTGGTCGACTATCGCAAGAAGAGCCTTAAGCGAGGTCGAGCGTTCCTCGATATGGGTTCCCTTAAGGAAATGCGACAGAGTGTCAGCGGAATCGACTATCGTCACTTTTGACCGTCCTCTTGTCACTGCGGTATAAAGCAGATTTCTCTTGTAAAGCAAAGCGTTCATCTTGCCGAGCAGTATGATTACGTGCTCAAATTCACATCCTTGCGACTTATGGACAGTCACGGCATATGCAAGCTCGATGTCCTCGAGCATCTTCTTCGTATATTTGACGGTCTTTCCGTCATCGAAAAGAACGTTCATGGTACCTTCAATGGGATCAACGCTCTCAACTATGCCCATTTCCCCATTAAAGACTCCCTGTTCGGTGTTTCCGGTCAAAGGATCGAGCCATTCGGCGGAGTAATCGTTTCTGGTCTGCATCACGCGGTCGCCTTCAAAGAAAGCCTGGGTTGAACCGCGCTTTACATGAGGCAGCTCATCTTTTCCGCCTGCTTCGGAAACAAACATTTCCTGAAGCATCGCATTGAGCTTTACCGTTCCCAAAAGGACATTCTCATTCTTTGTCGGAGTGAGGAAAACGGCATCCTCGTTTCTCATTCCCCTGAGCATGTTCTTAACCCGCTCAAATGCCTCTTCGTCATTAGACGTCTTCAGGATATCAAAGTCCGTTCCGTCAGCTACAAGCGGTTCACCGTTCAAGATCCTGTAGGCATTCGAAGCTATCGAGCTGTCATCGTTCTGCCTGTGTGCGTATGTAAGCCTTGCCGAAGGGATCGAGCGGGCCGAAAGGAGGTCCCGGAGAACATTTCCGCATCCGACCGAAGGCAGCTGGTCAGGGTCTCCGACAAGTATGAGAGACGTTGACTCATCAGTTGCGTCAAGAAGTCTTTCAAAAAGCTCGGTATCAACCATGGACATCTCGTCGATGACGATCACGCGTGCCTTGATGGTGTCTGTGTGATCGTGAATGAAGTACGTTGTACCTGTCATGTCTTCGATCGGTCTGACGCCCAGCATCCTGTGGATCGTTGCGGCAGGGCTTCCCGTAGATTCGGCGAGCCTTTTGGCCGCCCTTCCGGTCGGAGCCGCAAACACGCAGGTGATGTTCTTTTCACGGAAATAGTCAGCAAGTATTCCCATGATGGTCGTCTTTCCCGTACCCGGACCGCCCGTGATGATGCAGAACGGACAATACATGCAAAGATACAGGGCATTCAGCTGAGCTTCATCAAGGACCAGACCTATCTTATCCGCGTATTTCGACATGATATGGTCAGATTCGGCCTTTACCGGTGCTTTGACTTTCTTGGCAAGAAACTTCTCAATCCTTCTCTTTATGGCAGCCTCAGCTTTGAAATAATGCATCGGCGATATAAAAGCATCCGTATCCAAAGGATCGGTCGCCGAGCATTTGTCATCGGCAAAGCTGAATACGGCTATTTCCTTGTTGTCCACTGCCATCCGGCATGCCGCCGGATAAAGTTCCGAGAACTCATCGGAAGTAAGCTTCGTGCATTCTCCTGCGTTAAGCATCGTAAAGGCCTTTTTCCTCACCTGTACGGGTCTTAACCTTGTGGATTTCGTCTCATCACAAACTGCCTCAGCAGCAGCAGAAATGGCGGCCGCAGCACGTATCTGCGAACTTGTATCAAAACCCGACTCGATCGCGATCTTGTCGCACAGGGTAAAATCAGCTATGCCTTTAGATAAAAGCACATAAGGGTTTTCCTTTATCTTCTCTACGGAAAGTTCCCCCATACCGTAAAGAGTCTTTACCTGTTCCTGAGTAAGACCGAGCCTTCTGGCCGCCAGGCCCTCCCTGAAGAACTCCTCTTTTTCCGTGATGACGTCGCAAAACGCCATCGCTTTCTCCTTAGTCAGGCTCTTAACTTTATCCGAGGCCTTTTCGGGATCATTTAAGAGGACATCCAGAACTTCATCACCGAATTCATCAACAAGTGCGGCAGAGATGGCTTTTCCCAGGCCGGCGATGTTGTCGGCCAGGAAAACTGCGGTCAGCACATTCTCGTTATCTCCGGATTCAGCAGGTTTTATCGAAGACAGCTTGACCTGGACGCGTTCGTTCCAAAGCGTCACTTTGCCCGAGATCACGTAGGTACCGCCCTCGATGACATCGATCTTCGATGTGCCTGCAGCCATAAACCTGCCGTCAGTCATGAACGACACGAAATTGCTCTTCGTTCTGGGGCAGAAAACTTTAACGGCCTTGACAGTCAGATCCGTTACCTGCTGCCCAACGTTATCTGCAGACAGCAACGCACGGGACATTTCAGATACCGGCCTTCTCCCTTATGATAGCTGCCTTGTCGGTCTTCTCCCAAGGAAGATCAATGTCAGTTCTTCCGAAGTGACCGTAGCTTGCAGTATTGGAATAGATAGGTCTTCTGAGGTCAAGATCACGGATGATAGCAGCAGGTCTCAGATCGAATATGGATCTGACGATCTCTGTGATCTTATCGTCTGCGATCTTACCTGTTCCGAATGTATCTACCATTACGGAGACAGGCTCTGCTACGCCGATGGCGTAAGCAACCTGGACTTCGCACTCGGAAGCGATTCCGGAAGCAACGATGTTCTTTGCGACATAACGCATCATATAAGATGCGGAACGGTCAACCTTCGTAGGATCCTTTCCGGAGAATGCTCCGCCGCCGTGACGTGCAAATCCGCCGTAGGTATCAACGATGATCTTTCTTCCTGTAAGTCCCGAGTCTCCCTGAGGTCCGCCGATAACGAAACGTCCAGTAGGATTTACATAGATCTTGGTATCAGAATCCACCAGCTCAGAAGGGATCACAGGTGCGATAACCTGTTCCTTAACGAACTTCTCAAGCTCCTCGCTCGAAACGTCAGCGCTATGCTGGGTTGAGATAACGATGGCATCGATTCTCTTAACCTTGTTGCCATCATATTCAACTGTAACCTGTGACTTTCCGTCAGGTCTCAGATAATCAACAACCTTTGCCTTGCGGACTTCAGCAAGACGTCTTGTAAGCTTGTGCGCAAGGGATACGGGAAGAGGCATGAGTTCTTCAGTATCATCGTTTGCGTAACCGAACATCATGCCCTGGTCGCCGGCACCGGTGTCAAGCTCGTCGCTGCCGCCGTGGCGCGATTCAAAAGACTTGTTGACACCCATGGCGATATCAGGAGACTGCTCGTCGATCGATGTAAGTACCGCGCAGGAATTGTAGTCAAAACCAACCTCACTGCTGTCATAGCCGATCTCCTTAAGTCTGCTCCTGACAATGGAAGGGATATCAACATAAGCTGATGTTGTTATCTCGCCCATTACGAGCACCATTCCGGTTGTAGCACAGGTCTCACAAGCAACGCGTGCCATACTGTCCTTCTCAAGGATCGCGTCAAGGATCGAATCAGATATCTGATCGCAGACCTTGTCGGGATGTCCCTCTGTTACTGACTCGGATGTAAAGAGCCACTTACCTGTTCTGTTT
The DNA here is from genome assembly GCA_015069215.1 of Oscillospiraceae bacterium. Taxonomy (GTDB): domain Bacteria; phylum Bacillota; class Clostridia; order Saccharofermentanales; family Saccharofermentanaceae; genus Saccharofermentans. The sequence continues at coordinate 13,682 of SVJC01000037.1, read as the reverse complement.
CTCATAAAGATCCTTTCCGTTCAATGCTCTTAGCCAAAAGAAAACGCCTTCCCCGAAAGGAAGGCGTACGCTTTTTTTATAAACGTTCCTCATCTTTCAGGTCGCCTGATTTGGTTTCCTGCCGGATTTGGCACCGCTGCTTTCCGCGGTTGCCGGGCTTCACTGGGCCGGTTCCCTCTAGCCTCTCTTGATAAGCAATGAACTCAAATACTGTTTTGCGGCTTAATTGTACATATACGGCGGGTAGTTGTAAAGCGAAAAATCAGGTAATTTCCGCACCTGTCCTCAAAATCTTTTTTTGAGTTCGCAAATTCCTAATAAAAAGAATTAAATATTACGCCCCGTTTTTGCCCGAAAACGGGTTTTTCCTTGTCGGTATTTGTCGGTTTTTGTCGGCTATATCAGTGCCTCCAAGCGTTTACAATTCGATTCAAGCAAGAACTCAGATCACGTTAGGCACATATCAAAAAGGAGGTAAACACATGGCGTTTTCAATAAAGATATACGAGAAGGACAAGTATATGTACGCCCTGATGAAAGCAAGGATCGGACAACTGTACCCTGAAGCCTACATAACCGATCCCTATCTTGAAGGCAAAACAGATAATGACGGCGACATGTTCGGAGAGTTTACGAAGATCCTCTATAACCCAAAACAGTTTGGTGAAGACTTCGGACTCGAGCCTCCCGAAGAAGCGGTCCGCTCTCTTCAAGAGTGTATGGGCAGACCGGTACCGACATTGGATCCGGAAGGGATCATAGACTGCAGGAAGATCTGCAGCGCCCTCGGGATCGAACCTTCTCAAAGCAGGGACCAGTATCTTAGTTCTGACACGCCATCCGGAGGAAGGCTTGAGGTCCTCATACCCTTCGTGTATATCGGAGAACGCGAGAACTACATCAGGAAGAACTACGGTGATATGACCGATGCCGATCTCTCGTTAAGGCTGGATTTCACCAGCAGGCTAAGGGCGCCAGAAGATGATGGAGCCGGAATATCCGCGGGCAACATGACGGGCCTCTTAGAAGCCTGTGTCTCCCGCAGATTCGATCCCGATGACATCCTAAAGTACTGCAGCCGCAACAGCATGGGGTTTCTAACTCCCGGTGCATCCAAAGGCGATGACGATGTCTACGATCTCGGCAGCACCAGATGCAGAATGCTTTTGGACAGATGCCGTCAGCTTGTATCGGATGAAAGCAGAAAGATAAATGTCCTCGCGATCGCCGAAGGCTTCAGATCAGCAGAACTCCCCGTGCTTGTTGCCGACTGCGACAGAGTAACCGTTCTTTTTTCAGGCAAAGACAAAAACGAAGAACTGGCTGCCTCAGGACTGATAAGTGCGATCAGCAGGTCACTTACCCATGGTGAGATCGTAACTGATTTTCTTGACCCGGAACCTGTAACTGATAAAGGAATTTCAGGAGCGGCCGTATGAACAAGACTGCTGACCTGGACACAATAAAAGAACAGCTTACTTACTGTGTTCTGAATGCGATAAGGAACGAGACCGATCCGACTGATGACAGGCTGAAAGAGATAATAGCCGATGTTATTAGCAGCACCGAGTCTTTGAAGATGCCCCTGGCCGAAAAAAGAGACATGGCAAAGCGCGTCTTCAATTCACTTCGCAGAATGGACGTCATAGAACCTCTCATGCAGGATCCGACCATAACGGAAATAATGGTAAACGGCCCTGACAAGATCTTCTATGAGCGCGGCGGAAAATTATACAAGTCAGACATAAAGTTCAAGGATGAAGAGACATTAAAGACAGTGATCTCCTGCTTTTTCGCAAACAGGAACCGCCCACTTAACGAAGCTAATCCGATATCAGACTTAAGGCTCCCGGATGGTTCAAGAGCCAATGCCGTTCTGGCTCCGATTGCTGCCCAGACAACATTAACGATAAGGAAATTCACAGGCATCTCTCATGACATAGTCACACTTATCAGACAGGGATTCATCAGCGAAGAGGCGGCGAGGTTTTTGAGCGGCTGCGTAAGAAACAAAAAGACGATATTTCTGAGCGGCGGAACAGGAAGCGGCAAGACTACGTTTTTGAACGCGCTGAGCACGTTTATACCAAAGGATGAAAGGGTCGTTACCATCGAGGATTCCGCTGAACTTAACCTTCAGGGAATCGACAATCTTGTGCGTATGGAAGCCCGTCTTCCGGGTCCTGACGGTTCAGGCGAAGTCAACATAGGAATGATGATCAGGGCTTCACTTAGGATGCGCCCGGACAGGATCATCGTAGGTGAAGTCAGAGGGGCTGAATCAGCTGACATGATGCATGCTCTCAATACCGGTCACCCCGGTTCTATGTGTACGGGCCACGCCAACTCGTGTTTTGAAATGCTTGAAAGACTGACCGGAATGGTAATGGCAGGCTCCAATCTCCCGTATGACGCGATAGTGACACAGCTGTCAATGGGAATAGACATAATCCTTCACATCTCAAGAAGCCGTGAAGGCAAAAGATACATCGATGAGATATGCAGTGTTCTTCCTTCGGAAGGGCACGAATACAAACTCAAAACACTATATCTGAACAAAGGAGGAACAGGTCTTGAACGTGTCTGCAGCGACGAAGAACTCAAGGATATTATGGCCTACAAAGCTTAAGGCCAGATCTTTGAAACCATATACGGTATTTCTGTTGAAGACCTTATGGGTCTACCCGTTTTTCGCGGCAGGACTCTACATGGCCTCTTCCCTGTTCATTTCGTCTCATAGGATCAGACTGGTCTTATCCTTAGTACTCGGCATCTTCCCGTGGAAGGAAGCCATGAAGAAGTTATTCTCCAATGGTTACCGCCACACGAGGACGCAGCTTCTTGTGATGCTTCAGGTCCTTTGTACAAGCGTATCGAGCGGATATTCGATCGAGAAATCCCTGCTGATGATGCGTCCGGTCATCGAACACACCTTCGGCAAACGCTGCATGCTGATAAAGCCGCTGATAAACCTTGAAAATGACCTGAAGCTTCACATAAGTCTTGAGAAATCGCTTAATTCATTTGCCGAAGCCGTCAGGTTCCCTGAAACGGTCCCGATCTTCCATGCTTTGGCAATCTCAGGAGAGATCGGCAATAACAGTCTCGCAATATTGAGGAGTTCCTGTCAGATGCTTTCTGAAATGAACGCCGTACAAAGCGACATCGCCGCACAGAACGCAGGCAAGAACGCTGAGGCAGCAATGCTTTGTGCGATGCCTTTCACGGTAACTTTCGCGCTCAATTACATGAGTCGTGACTACATAGATATGGCAAGAAGGACCAACCTCGGGTCAGTCCTTCTGGCAATTGCATTCGGCATATGCGTATTGGCATGCGCAATGCTTTTAAGATACATGTCCCACGATTCCGGAAGAAGGATACGTTCTTCAGTCAGTCTCGGTTACGATGACTCACTTAAGGTTTCCCCACAATATCCATTGACTTCCCTCTTCAGGCGTATCCTTCCGACCGGATTCATTACTTCAAGGCACGAGCTCTTCAACGAGTTGTCGGTCAATCCGCGGCTTGCTTATGAGCAGTACCTTAAAAAGCAGATCCTGATCTGTACGGCTTCCGGGCTCATCGGACTGGCTGTCCTGATAAAGCTGGGGAGGAATCCGTGTTTAACTCTCCCATTCATAGTATTGATGGCAGTGCTCGGAAGCCGTGAGGTCAGATCTGAAGTCGAACGCAAAAGAGAGGATCTCATGACAGACATTCCTCTGTTCATGTGCCTCATATCAACGCTCCTGGAAGCCGGAATGCAGCTTCCGAAAGCGATCGAGATCTGCGCTAAAGCATTTGGCGACAACAAGAGTCTGTCGCTTGAAATAAAGAATCTCAGGGCGATGATGCTTTCCGGCATATCAGCTTCCGAGGCTGTCGAACGGTTCTCTTTGAGAATACAGATCCCGGAAGCACAGTCGGCACTTCTGCTGGTTGCAAGATATGACAGGCTCGGAACTTCCGAAGTACTGAACCTTCTTCAGCTTCAGGCTTCATCCTGCTGGAACCTATGCAGGAACGCAGCAAGAAAGAAACAGGAGCGTGAGGCTTTGGGGCTTCTTCTGCCAATGACTCTCGATTTCATCAGCGTGCTGATGGTAGCTATGACACCGGCAATTATTTCACTTGGCATATAAAAACAAATGGAGGTAATGACAATGAGAAAAAGGACAAAGCATGTTAACAAAAAAGGAATGGGCACTGTTGAGATAGTCATCATCATTGCTGTTCTCGTATCACTCGCACTGCTCTTCAGGGAAGGTCTTATGAGCTACGGCAAGAAGGTAATGAATTATTGTTTCGACGAATCCAAGATTCAGTCACAGTTCTGATTATGTTTATAAAAAAAGGTCCCTTCGGATATTTCGCAGTTGAACGGTTCGATTCTCCCGAATGCATATTCAGTTATGCCGGTGAAGTAATTGACAGAAATCGTTCCGGTTGCCTGCTGCCTTGCAGTATTGACGTGAGCGGTATTTCATCATCTGCATACTTTGATTTTTCCGGTCTGATATCGATCAGACAGGCCGGGAGTGCCTTGACGCACAATTCCCGCCGTTCTAAAAAGCTCTCGAAGATCCTGGATGAAAGAAGAAGATCCGCAGGTGACTTTTTTTGTTCTATCCCTGTTTTCCTCGATAATCTGATCAGCCCTTCAGCTTTCGTACTTGATCCTGATTATGTCTTTACTGATGATGACGGTTCATTCATTAAGTTCTGTCTTCTGCCATTCAAATACTCTCCGGATCTGATACGGCTGACATCATTGAATGCGGAGCACATGGAGTCATTCTTGTCTGAACCGTTCTTTGACGGCGTGCTGACAAACGATGAAAAACAGGAACTGATCTACAGCATCAAGACCGATGATGAATCCCTTTTTCTGAAATGCGCAAAACATATACGTGATACAACTACCGACAACAAATCTGAGGAAGTGTTTACCGCGAACACAAAGCCTGCCGCACCCATACATCTTCCGGAGAGAAGTACCCAAAAACGCAGCAGAGCGATTCCGGATCCGGTAACACTTAAGCCAGCCTCAGAACTTTTGTGGTCTTGGATAAGCGCCATAGCATCAGGGGTTTCAATGAAGTTTTCGGGCCTGATCCCGGCCATCCTGTTCTACCTTGTTTCAGGAGTATTCCTTATCAGGTTCTTCATGAGCCGCAGGACGAAAAAAGACAAGGCGGAATCCGATGAAAGATCGCTCTCCGGCATGCGGAGTATGATACTGTTTTCCGAAGGAGACGGAGACAGTTACAGTGATCCGATGAACGATCTGTCAGGGTCAGGACCGGAACCTTCTCATTCCGTGACGCCGCTTGTTACAGGGACTCTGACAGCAATGACTGCCAAGGATGGAAAGATGCTCTCATATTCGCTGATGATGGACAGGACAACGATAGGATCTGACGTTTTCCTATCGGACATAGTAATAGACGATCCGTCAGTGGATGCAATTCACGCGATAATATACCTCAGCGGAAAGACATTCTACATAAGTGACTGTTCAAGGAAAGGAACTACTTACATCGATGACAGAAAAACTGCATGCGGAAGAAAGTGTGAGATCAAAAACGGTCAGAAGATAACAATAGGAACCGTGGACTTCAGATTCAAAGTCCTTCTTCCTTCAGTTGGGCAAGCCTGGACTTCTGAGCTTCAGAGCCGTAACGCTCAATAAAGCGCATTCTTGCAAGACACCTGTCTGCCATGCGCTTAACGTCCTCTGCATATACAACGCCAGATTTCTCATCTTTAGTCTGTCTTTCGATCTCAGCCATGCTGTCACGGTAAGACTCAAAGATCTGTCTTACCTTGATCTCATCCGGCCATTCAGCAGAGTTACAGATGACGATTATCGTCCTCTGGTTGATCTCGGCATAGCCTTCCGAAAGAACGCAATGCTTGACGTCATCATCAACCCTGATAGTGCATGTTCCCGGAAAAAGAGCAGCAACGAAAGGAGTGTGCCCTGCCATGACTCCGAATTCACCATCTATCGTCGGGAATCCGGCATAACTGACCAGGCCCTCATAGAAAGTCTTCTTTGGGGTGATGATTATGAGATGGATCTTGTGTTTGCTTTCTTCAGCCATTACGGAGTGAGGTCCTTATATGCCTTGATGACATCGTCAAGACCACCCTTCATGAAGAAGCACTGTTCAGGAATGTGATCAAGCGAGCCGGAAATGAGTTCACCGAATGCCTTTATCGTTTCCTTGAGCGGTACGTAACGCGGTTCGAAACCTGTGGAATCCGCTGTAACGAAGAACGGCTGTGAAAGATATCTCTGAACCTTACGCGCACGGGATACCGTCTGTCTGTCGGCTTCAGAAAGCTCTTCCATACCGAGGATGGCAATGATGTCCTGAAGCTCCTTGTAACGCTGGAGCATAGCCTGTATCTTACGTGCTACGTGATAGTGCTCAGAACCTACGACATCTTCTGTAAGGATCCTCGAAGACGATTCAAGAGGATCTACGGCAGGATAGATACCAAGCTCAACTACCGAACGTGAAAGAACGATATTCGCATCAAGGTGTGAGAACGTGGTCGCAGGAGCAGGGTCCGTGATGTCATCCGCAGGAACGTATACTGCCTGGATAGACGTGATGGATCCGTTACGGGTCGATGTGATCCTTTCCTGAAGCTCACCGACTTCTTCCGTCAGGGTGGGCTGATAACCGACTGCCGAAGGAATACGTCCGAGGAGCGCCGAAACCTCAGAACCTGCCTGAACGAATCTGTAAATGTTATCGATGAAAAGGAGAACGTCCTTATGTTTTTCGTCTCTTAAATATTCAGCCATCGTGAGGCCCGCAAGAGGAGCTCTCATTCTGGCACCGGATGTCTCGTTCATCTGGCCGAAGACCATTATCGTCTTGTCGAGAACGCCTGACTGCTTCATCTCGTTCCAGAGATCGTTACCTTCACGAGATCTCTCGCCGACACCGGTAAATACAGAGAAACCGCCGTGTTCACTTGCGATGTTGCGGATAAGCTCAAGGATGAGGACTGTCTTACCTACGCCTGCGCCTCCGAAAAGACCGATCTTACCGCCTCTGGAGAATGGAACGAGAAGGTCGATGACCTTGATTCCCGTCTCAAGGATAGTCTCGGTAGGAAACTGTTCGGTAAAAGAAGGTGCCTTTCTGTGGATCGGCCAGTAATTGTCCGGATCGATGTCACCAACGTGGTCTATAGGTCTTCCGAGTGCATCGAAAAGCCTTCCGGCTATGTGCTCACCGACAGGGACCTTGATGGGAGAACCGAGGGATTCGCAAGGAAGACCTCTCATGAGACCTTCGGTAGGATTATACGAAACGCATCTGACAACGCCGTTGCCTCTCTGCTGAAGAACCTCGGCGTAGATAAAATCTGCTGCATTAGGCTTCATCGCATCCTTGGCAGGAGCTGATGAACCAGGCTCCTCTTCTGCACTGACGGGCTGACCTTCTATGCTGCGCTTGTTTATCCTGATCGCTTCGTTGATCCTGGGCAGTTCGGTCCTGTCAAACTCGCAGTCAATTACAGGTCCGATGATCTGAATTACCTTGCCGATCGCCATATCCTATTTCCTCTTCCTTGTCTCAAAGCCTTTATTTCATTGCGTGTAACATTGTTACACTGCCATTCCTACATCTTTCCCGCCTGCTCGGCACCGTTGACGATCTCGGTAAGTTCCGTCGTGATCCTCGCCTGCCTTGCACGGTTGCTCAAGATGTCCAGTTTCTTCATCATCTCACCGGCGTTGTCGTTTGCGTTCTGCATCGCGGTAAGTCTTGCGGTCTGTTCACTTGCAAATGCATCGACCATCGCACCGAAGACCATGGCATTGGCATAGGAATCGATAAGATAATCGAAGACCGCATTAACGTTAGGGAAGTATTCGACCTCCGAACCCTGGTCAACAGCCATTCCCGCATCAATAACGTTATCCGGCAGGAGCTTTGAAATGGACTTCATGTCGACCGGGAAAAGTCTTACGGCCATCGGTTCCATCTTAATGGAGGATTCCATATGCGTATAGAGCAGATAGATAAGATCGTAATCCTTTGAAAGGAACTTCCTCTTGATTATCGAGCTCACGGTACGTGCATCGTAATAAGTAGGCTCGGTGATCGGGAATGAGAACTCCCTGTTGCAGATGTATCCGTGTCTTTCGAGCTTTTCTCTCGCAAGACGGCCGAATATGTTGAGCTCATATCTCGTCTGAAGGCCTTTTCTCGTGTTATCGATTATCTTCTTCTGAATATGATCCTCAGTGATGGTGACCATGTTGTTATTGTAGGCACCTGCAAGACCCTGGTCTCCTGAAAGCACGTAATAACCGATCTTCCAGGTCTCACCTTCCTCCTTCTGGTTAAGAACGAAGAACGGGTTGTTGATGTCCGGAAAGTGCGTGCAGATATCCTGCATGCTCTCTACGCAGATCCTGAAAAACGGATACATGGATTCATGAAGTGCCAGAGAGCGGCGCATCTTGGCTCCGCTGACAAGCTGCATCGCGCTGGTCATCTGGCTGATGTCGCTGATGCTCTTTTGTCTTTTCTTTATGGCACTGAAGGTTTCCATGTTTGCTTAAGCTCCAACGGTCAGGACCTTATCAGTCCTCTTCCTGATATTCGGTGTGTTCTTCGAGGAATCTGCCCTTGAAGTCCTCATAGGCACTGTCGATATCTGCCTTTATCTGATCTGACAAAACGCCTTCATCCGTGATTGTATCGAAAATGTTCTGATGGAGGTCCCATGTATCGTCAACGAAAGCGAAAACAAATTCATTGATGTCTTCCTTCGCAAGGAAGTTCATCTTGTCAGTCGTTGCGATATAAAGGATGAATACCTCTTCAGACATCGTCCAGGGCTTGAACTGTTCCTGCTTTAGCACTTCGTTGAGTACCGTACCGCGCTTGATCTGAAGCTGCGTATTCTCATCGAGATCAGAACCGAACTGCGAGAATGAAGCCATTTCGCGTGCCTGGGCAAGAGAGATTCTCAAAGGTCCTGCAACCTTCTTAACGGCCTTTGTCTGGGCTGCACCGCCTACACGGGAAACCGACAAACCGACGTTTATAGCAGGTCTTTGGCCTGAGAAGAAAAGCTCGGGCGACAGATAGATCTGACCGTCAGTGATCGAAATGACGTTCGTAGGAATATATGCGGAGATATCGTTACCGAGTGTCTCTACGATGGGGAGCGCCGTGATCGAGCCTCCTCCCAATTCTTCGGAAAGCTTCGCGGAACGCTCGAGAAGCCTCGAATGCAGATAGAAAACGTCGCCCGGGTAAGCTTCTCTTCCCGGAGGTCTTCTGAGGAGCAGCGAGATAGCTCTGTATGCCTGTGCATGCTTTGAAAGGTCGTCGTAAACGATGAGGACGTCCTTATGGTAGTCGTACATGAACTTCTCTGCTATAGCGCAGGCAGAGAACGGCGCGATGTACTGCATCGCAGCTGAATCCGAAGCAGAAGCCGCAACGATAACCGTATAATCCAAAGCGCCTTTTCTGGACAGGAGATTGGCAGTTGATACTATGGTGCTCATCTTCTGACCGATAGCTACGTAAACGCAAATGATGTCCTTACCCTTCTGGTTAAGGATCGTGTCGATCGCGATCGCGGTCTTACCTGTCTGACGGTCGCCGATAATGAGCTCACGCTGGCCCCTTCCGATCGGAGTGAGCGCGTCAATTGCGGTAATGCCCGTCTGGAGAGGCGTGTTGACCTCCGATCTGTCAGTGACACCCGGAGCAGGCGATTCAACGGGACGGGTATCGACATATCTGACCATGCCCTTGCCGTCGATGGGACGTCCCAAAGGATCCACAACACGTCCGAGAAGGCCGTTGCCTACAGGTACTTCTACGGTTGTCATGGTACGCTTGCAGCTCATGCCTTCTACGACGGTATCCTCACCTGTGAGGATGACTACGCCGACCTTGGTCTTTTCAAGGTTCATGGCAATGCCCGTAGCGCCTGACGAGAACGTGATAAGCTCGTCAGACATGCAGTGACGGAGTCCGGTAACGGTTGCAACACCGTCGCTGACTGCGTTTACCGTTCCGATCTCATCGATCATCTCACTTGAGCTGAGGGCTTCTTCTACACGCCTGTCGAATTCGGCATCGTCAAGCTGCCATAATTCGGCGTTATCAAGGCTCGGGCCTGATGTCTCTGGGAAAAGCGCAAGAGCCTCTTCGATGTCCTTTCTTACTTCTTTGACGGAAAAGAGCTCTGAATCAGGGATCTCTCCGTCTTCATTACGTAAGGGCTTATCTTCTTTCTTATGATCGAATGTATCTGTGACCTTGAAACTGTCGGCTCTTGTACGCTTAATGAAAGCACTGATACGGCCCAACTGTCCCTTGACGGAATAGTCGTAACGGTCACCGTGGTAGTAAATGATGAATCCGCCTACAAGAGCAGGCTTGGGTTCGATCTTGAGGCGGTAAGACGGTATTTCGTAATGCTGAGCAAACTTCGCCGCAATACGCTCAAGCTTATCCATCGGGATATCGCCCGCAGTTTCTATACGCAGAAGCGTTCCCTTAGACTTGGGTTTCTGTGCGTTGTCAGGTGTAACGTTACTCACCCTTTCTCACCTCTGCATCAACAAATACATCCGTATGCTTCTGTGCTGAAGCCAAAAGCTCACTTCTCGGAACTGCATCACCGATTACGTGTTCAGCGATCTCGACAGCGAGGTCCGTAATGTCATCTTTCATGTTTTCAAGCGCGACACGTTTCATACGTGCACAGTCATCTTCTGCCCTCTCAAGGATGTTGGCTGCCTCGGCGTTGGCCCTTTCAATGACGGCCTCGGTCGTCTTGCCTGCATTATCCTTGGCCTCTTCGATTATCTGAGCTGCCTGTGACTTGGCATCGTCAATGGTCTTCTTGGATTCGGCTACGACCTTGTCGGCCTCTTCTTTGGAGATCCTTGCCTGCTCGAGCTCGGCATTGAGCGCTTCCTGGCGCTTGTGGATCATCTTGAGGATCCGCTTATAGATGGCGAACCTGATGATGATATACGCGATTATGACGTTGATGATCGTCAGAACGGCGGTCACCGCATAACCTGCGAACTGGTCAGGAGAGAACAGGGATGACTCACTTTCCCGTACCAGAATGTTCAGCGTTTCAAACAGCATATAAACTGCTCCCTTCTACGTTCGAAAAGAAGCTCCGGATCATCTGAACATGAAGATCAGGAGGAGTGCTACAACGAGCGAATAGATACAAAGAGACTCGATGAAGACGATCGCAGCAAGAAGCATTGTCTGGATCTTTCCCAGAACTTCCGGCTGTCTTGCACCGGCATCGATTGCATGGCTTGCAGCCTTACCCATTGCGAAAGAGCATCCGAGAGCTCCGCAGCTGATCGCGACACCTGCGGCAATCGCAGCAATTGCCTTTGTCTCGATTCCGGCAAAAACAAAAGCCGAAAGAAATGGAACACATGCCAATAAAGCGTTATACATATTTAGTCCTCCTAATATAATCCTTTCTTGTTAACCTGTTTGTATTAAGCAGCGGCAGCCTCTTTGGCTTCCTTCTTTTTCTTCGGTTTCTTGAACTCCTCGGGATGTTCCTTGAATTCGTGGCCGACTTCCACTATCTCTCCAATGTATGACATCGTCAGATATGAGAAAACCACAGCCTGAAGCAGTCCGTCAGCCAGATCGAACCAGAGTCCGACGATGCCCGGAACGATTATCGGGATGCAGATGGACAGGAACTCCATGAATACGAAGGAACCGAAGATGTTTCCGAAAAGCCTCAAAGCCAGCGATGTGGGCTTGATGACGAAATCAAGGAGCTTGAACGGGAGCATTGCCTTGAGAGGCGTGGTAAGTGATACCCAGAATCCCTTAAATCCTATGAACTTGATCGAGATTATGATTACGTAAAGGATCGCAAGGACGGCGCAGCCTATCGGGAAAGCGATGTTCTTGGCCGGAGGAGCGAACTTAAGGAAAGAAATGCAGTTGCAGGCGGTAATGACGATTCCGAACGTCATTATCATGGGAGCTACTTCCTCGGCTTCCTTCTTGTTCATGCCAAAGCCCATTGCGGCATTGATTATGAGCTCGACCATCATCCAGAGAACGGTCTGCTTGGTATTCGGGTGGATCGTTTCCTTTCCCACCATGAGCCTGAAAATGATTATGAACGCAAGAACCGCGATCCATGTAACAATGACCGCGTCCGTAATGAGGAGCTTATAGTCGCCGACATTGAAATAGTGCTGGACCTGAAGGATTCCCTCACTTATCTCTTCACCAATATCGCCGGGCTTAAAAGCCTCAGCAAACTTGGTGCAAAATGCCTGCCAGAACTCAGAAAGCCATGAACCGGCAAACATTACGGCCTGATACATAGAATTGAATCCTCCCCTTCTTATTTCGACATTTTACACCTAAAAGGAATAAACGGCACTAATATGTGCGGAATGCCTTTTATTATTTAAAATTTTTATCCTCTAAAGCCTTGAGCTGGTCAACACGGACACCGTGTCTTCCGCCGCCAAAGCTTCCTTCAAAGAAGGCATCTACCATTTCGAGGGCTACTGCCTGACCGATGACCCTTGCACCAAAAGCCAGTACGTTGGCGTCATTATGCTCGCGGCAGATCCTTGCCGTATACTCATTGTGTGAAAGCGCGCAGCGGATCCCCTTGAACTTATTGCACGTGATCGAAATGCCGATTCCGGTTCCGCAGATCGCGATTCCTTTTTCAGCCCTGCCGGAAAGGATGTCATCTGCAATGAGTTCGCCTGCTTCTACCCATGAATAAGGCTGATCTGCTGAATCAGCGCCTCTTTCGAGCACTTCAAAGCCCTTTTCCTTAAGGTGAGCGACGACTTTCTGTCTTAAATCGTAACCTGCGTGATCCGATGCGATTGAAACTACCATGTTTATTGCCTCCGAATTTGATTATCAGTTGTGATGGATGTGCTTGAACTTCTTAGCGCCGGATGCGTAGTCGCCTACGATGTCGCCGTTTCCTATGAGTTTGTACTTGTAAGATACAAGACCTTCAAGGCCTACAGGCCCTCTTGCGTGGATCTTGGATGTCGAGACGCCTACTTCTGCGCCGAATCCGTACCTGAAGCCGTCAGCGAACCTCGTTGAGCAGTTCACATAGACGCTTCCAGAGTCTACTCCGAGCATGAAGCGTTCTGCTGCGGCCTTGTCCTCTGTAATTATCGCGTCCGTGTGGCCCGAACCGTTGCGGTTGATGTGGGATATAGCCTCGTCAATGCCTGATACGACCTTGACCGAGCACTTCATGTCCAGATACTCGTGATGCCATTCGGTAACCTTCTCAGCGCCGAATGTCTCAGCAACATAGTCATCACCGTAAACCGTAACGCCTGCATCACGGAGAGCCTTGATAAGCTCAGGCAGCAGAGTCTCCTTGAGCGCTTCATCGACCAGGAAGGTCTCAGTGGCGTTGCAGACCGAGACATACTGGGTCTTGGCATCTATTGCAACCCTGATCGCCTTGGCAGGATCAGCCTTCTCATTGATGTATGTATGGCAGACACCGTCAGCATGGCCTAAGACCGCAATATTGGTGTTCTGCATGATGTACTGTACGAAAGCGTTGGATCCTCTGGGGATTATCAGATCGATATACTCATCAAGACCGAGCATATCGGCTATTTC
>SVJC01000036.1 GCA_015069215.1 Oscillospiraceae bacterium | reverse complement strand
ATTGTAGGAACTACCTTGCTGTTTGCGTTAGCATCGAAAGCGTCAGCAACAACCGTGTCTGTAGGGAGAAGAAGCTTAACGCCCTTCTCTTCAGCCTTAGCGAGGATCTCCTTAGCGAGGTCAACCTTGTCAGCCTCGAAGAGGGAATCACCGATCTTGCCGCCCTGAGCGCCGATGAATGTATAAGCCATACCACCGCCGATGATGATGGTGTCAGCCTTGTCGAGGAGGTTTGTGATTACGCCGATCTTGTCGGAAACCTTAGCGCCGCCAAGAATAGCAACGAACGGTCTTGCAGGATTGTCGAGCGCGCCGCCGATGAAGTCGATCTCCTTCTTGATGAGGTAACCGCAAGCGGAAGGCAGGAAGTTTGCAAGACCTGCTGTTGAAGCATGAGCACGGTGAGCTGTACCGAATGCATCGTTTACATAGAGGTCAGCCATGGAAGCGAGCTCTGCAGCGAACTTAGGATCGTTCTTTGTCTCTTCCTTGTGGAAACGGACGTTCTCGAGCATAAGTATCTCGCCGTCCTTGAGAGCAGCAGCCTTAGCCTTTGCATCTTCGCCGATAACGTCAGCAGCAAGAGTAACGGGCTTGCCGATGAGCTCTGCAAGTCTGTCTGCAGCGGGCTTCATTGAGAACTTAGCCTCAGGACCGTTCTTCGGACGGCCGAGGTGTGATACGAGGATAACCTTCGCATTGTTGTCAACAAGGTACTTGATCGTAGGGAGAGCTCCCTTGATACGCTTGTCGTCTGTGATCTTTGTGCCTGTTTCCTTGTCGAGAGGTACGTTAAAGTCAACGCGGACGATAACTCTCTTGCCGGAAACGTCTAAATCCTCAACGCTTTTCTTGTCATACATTGCCATGGATTTTCACACTCCTGATATATTATTTTGGTGTTAAACACTAACCTAGAAATTATACTATCTTGGCGGTCGATATAAAAGACTAAATTAGGGGAATCCCAACCGGTCTCAGTTGGTGTTCCCCTTCGCCTTTTTGCCCAAAAGTGAAACGATCTCGTGCACTTTAAAGACTTTCTGGCCATCCACGTAGAATCTGAACAGCTCGCCGTCCCTGTCATAGATCTCAAAGTATTTTCCGTAAGAAGCAACGAGGCCCCTCATGGTATCGATCTCGAAAACATTGCTCTCGACAGCGGCGTTCGGATCGAGCGTCCTGTTCCTAAAGCCCTTCATCGGCTTGCCTTTCTTATAAGGAATGCCGTTCTCGGCGGGGCAGTCCGTTCCGGTGTAGGTTATCTCTTTGTCGGTGATCGTTATGGTTCCCTTTCCCGTCTTGGCAAAGGTAAATCTGTCATATACCTTGAAAAGATCCGCATCCATCACCATTTTGAAGTCGCCGGCCTTGAGCTCCTCGGCTATTATGCCGCGCTCCCATTCAGCCCACTTGTGAAGGTCATCGAAAACGACACACTGCGGATCGGCCTTTTCGAGCAGTCCGGTAGGCAGGTATCTTACGGCGTTGCCGCACTCGCAACACTGGATAAGGTCGCGCTTGCCTGAATCAAGGAACCTCATCGTGAACTCATGTCCGCATCTCGGGCATGCGTAAGCGACATTCTGAAGTCCCGCAGCAAGGCGTCTGCTCTTGAACTCGACCTTGTGCTCCCTGTTCCAATCGTTCTCATTGTAATTGACAGCATCGAGGATCTTCTGCTGGAGCTCTTCGATCGAGGATGCCTTGACCTCGTCGGAATAGATCTTCTTTACGAATTCGGAAGTAATCCTTCCTTTGCGCATTCCGGACTGTGACCATCTCGGCCATGTCAGATAAGCGCCGTGGATGTGTTCGATGTAGATGGAAGCGCCCGCTTTCTTTGCAAGCCTTGCGATACCGTCATCGAAAGTAACGGACTTGCCGTCAACATGGCGGGTAGCCTCAGGATATACGATAAGGACGCCCTTGCGCTTCATGACCTTCATCATGGCCTTGACGGCAGCGGTATCAACGACGAACTGCTTCTTGGGAATCGCGCCTCCGAGCTTGAACCAGTGGCCCCATGCGGGTGCCCTGAAAACAAACTCGCCCGTAACGAAGTTGGCCGGCCTTGCCTTGGTCAGCTTGTTTGTGATCATGGGATCGAGATAAGACTCATGGTTGGAGATGACGATGATCGGGCCCTCATGGTTTACGAACTCCATGTCAGGCTTGACCTTGATATGTGTAAATGCGCAGACGATCGGAACAATTATGCGGGATCCGAGGAAGCTGAAATAGAACGGCCTCGGAAAACACCCGATGTCATAATCGCGCGGTGCTTTTGCCCTGTCTCTTGCGGTTGTCGCAGGCTTTTGGGCCTGAGAACCTTCCGCAGTCGGCTTGGTATTCTCTGACATTTATATATACTCCGAATAAATTTATTAATTAAGCGCGAATATTATACCGAGTTTGCGCAAGAAAATAAAGTGCCCCCGGCTTGCAAATGCAATAGCCGGGGGCATTTCGGGTCAAATTTATTTTACTGTTCGGCAGTTTCTGCTATCTGGTCCCCGTTCTTCGCGGGAAGCTCTCCGCCGTCCCTGATCACGATGACCTTTCCGTCTTCCTCTGCGGCTCCGGAAGCCAGGAGCGCATCAGGGTCGTTTGTCTCAACGGCGTCAATGATCGCAAGGTGTCCGGGCTTGACGATTCCGTCGAGCATAGCCTCGGAGAATCTGTCCTCGACCATTGAGGTGATGACTCTCTTGAGCGGCCTTGCACCGTACTGCGGATCGTAACCCTTTCTCGCAAGGAGTTCCTTCGCGCTGTCTGTAAGCTCGATCTCCATGCCGAGGTCCTTGATCCTCTTGCCGACCTGATTCATCAGGATGTCGACGATCTTGATGAGTGCTTCCTTGCCGAGCATGCGGAAGAATATGATCTCATCGACACGGTTGACGAACTCGGGCGAGAACGATTTCTTGAGTTCCTCGATGACGACCTTCTTGGCTTCATCGTAGGACTTGCCGCCGTAGAGGCCTTCTCTTGAGAGCTCGTCGGTATCCTTCTCATCTGCCATCGAGAAACCGATCTTGCGGCCTTCACTGCCTGTCAGCATCCTCGCGCCGATGTTGGATGTCATGATGATTATCGTGTTCTTGAAGTCGACAACTCTTCCGTGACCGTCCGTCAGACGTCCGTCGTCCAATACCTGGAGCATCGTGTTGAAGATCTCGGGGTGTGCCTTCTCGATCTCATCGAAAAGAACCACAGAATACGGATGTCTTCTGACAGCCTCGGTCAGCTGGCCGCCCTCATCGTATCCGACATATCCCGGAGGCGCACCGATGAGTCTTGAAACGTCGTGCTTTTCCATATATTCGGACATATCGATCCTGATAAGAGCGTTCTCATTACCGAACATGACCTCGGCGAGAGCCTTTGCGAGCTCGGTCTTACCGACGCCCGTTGTACCCAGGAAAATGAAGGTTCCCGAAGGCTTCTTGTCATCTTTGAGACCGAGCCTTCCGCGGCGGATAGCCTTGGCGATCGCGGTAACAGCTTCATCCTGGCCGATGACTCTTTTCTGGAGTTCGGATTCGAGGTTCTTTAACTTATCCGCATCGCTCTCGGTGATCTTCTTGACCGGGATTCCCGTCCACTTGGCAAGAACGTCTGCGATATCGTCGACAGTAAGGGTTCCGGTAAAACCGTTCTTGTCAGGCTCGGACTTCGACTTCAGCCTTGCAAGACGGGCCTTCTCGGCTTCCTCCTGCTCCTTGTACTGCTGTGCAGCCTCAAACTCCATCGCGTCGGATGCAGCTTTCTTGGCCTTTTCGAGCTCTGCGATCTTGTCCTCTATCTCCTTCTGTGCCTTTGAATCGGCATAGTTCAGACGCTTGGAAGCTGCAGCCTCATCGACTAAGTCGATCGCCTTGTCCGGCAGGAACCTGTCGGAAACATATCTGGATGACAGAAGGACCGACTGTTCAAGAACATCGTCCGGGATATGGATCTTGTGGTGGTCTTCATATTTCGGGCGCAGACCCTTCATGATGGCGATGGCATCAGGGATCGAGGGCTCCTCGACCATGACCTTCTGGAATCTTCTTTCGAGCGCGTGGTCCTTCTCGATGAACTTGGTGTATTCATCTAAAGTCGTTGCACCGATGACCTGGAGCTCGTTCTTTGTAAGGAGCGGCTTCATTAAGTTTGCGGCATCCATCGAGCCGCCGCCGGAGCTTTCGCCGGCACCGACAAGGGTGTGGATCTCATCGATGAAAAGGATGACGTTAGGATCCGAGACAGCCTCGTCGAGCATGTTCTTGATCCTCTCTTCAAAGTCGCCTCTGTACTTTGAGCCTGCGACCATCGAACCGATCTCCATGCTGTAAACGACCTTGCCCTTTATAATGTCCGGCACGTCGTCGTTTGCGATCTTGAGTGCAAGGCCTTCAGCGATGGCGGTCTTACCAACACCCGGGTCACCTACGAGGCAGGGGTTGTTCTTTGTGCGGCGGATGAGGATCTGCATAACACGGTTGATCTCTTCCTCACGGCCGATGACCGGATCGATCTTGCCCTCCTTTGCAAGTTCGGTAAGGTTCTTGCCGAACTTATCGAGGGTCTTGTGTCCGCCCTTGCCGCCTTTTCTGGGCCTGCCTTCTGAAGAAGGTCTTCTTGAAGGACCCCTTCCGTAAGGCTCATCGTCGTTGCCGAACGGAAAATCACCGTCATCGTCTTCGTCTGAAGACGACATGTTCTCATTAAAAGCATTTACCAAAGAATTGCGGAGGCCTTCAAAATCAGCACCCGCAGCCTCGAGCGCATTAAATATCTCTGAATGGTTGCTGACCTTTCTGGAAAGGATCACGAACATGATGTGCTCAGGTCCGACTGCGCCGTTACCTCCGGTCCTGCGTGATAACTCTGCAGCGTTGGCAAAGATCCTTCTCACATCGATCCTGAGATTTGAGAAAGCCTTGTCCGCCAATGCTTTGACGGTCTCCTCATCAACCTCGAAATCTCCGCTGATGCCGAGCTTATCAAGTATTGTTCCGGCATTCGGAACGTTCTCTTCGATTACTTCTTTTGCAGGAGAATCAGTCACGCATAATGCACCGAAAAGAATGGTATCCCTGATCAGCGATGTGTGCTTTTCATCTGCGATCAGCTGTGAGCAGGCAAGTACTCTCGCGGTATCTTCTGATATTCTCATGTCAATCAACTCCCTTCAGTATTTTCCTGATCCTCTCAGCTCTCTTTTTCTGAGTGGTCTGAGCGTTTAATTCGCCTCGGCGCTGCTGTTCCCAGCAGACTTCCTGCGTGATCGTATTAAGCATCTTCCATTTGCATTCAAATTCAGCGGAATCGTCGTAATCCCTGTAGAGCCTGAGCCAGCTTACTGCATCGAGGGCTTCCCTGCGCGACATCAAAGTAGCGAACCTGAGAAGTCCGTATGCCCTTCCGTAAAGGTCTTTCATCTGGGTCTTCTTCTTTGTGGCGATCTGCTCACGGCAAGCTCTTTCAGCCTTGGTTACGTCTTCGATGAGCTTCTCGCCTCTTTCAAGGATCTCGTCTTCCGATACACCGAGCGTGCTTACGCTTGCGATGATGTAGACGCCTGATTCATTGAGTTCGCCCTGGTCTGCGAAAGGATAGATCGCCCATTCGTACTGTCCGACCCTCTGCCTCAGAGCAGCGATGCCACCTTCGGTCTTTGCGATCGCGGGGATCGCAACGGTGTAAAGGATCTTAAGGCCCGTGCCCGTCAGCTTGACGCTCGATGTGAGGAATCCGTACTTGTCAGAATATGCGATGTCCAGTTTCTTTTCGAGATCGACGGCAGCCTTCTCAGCAAGGCGGTAAACGCCTATGTCGTGACCCGGTGCCTGCGCCTTTATCGTCAGGTGCTCGTGGTTGCCGACAGCGATGCTGAGGCTGTAATCCTGGTTATAGTAAATGGATTTCTTGTCGGGACTGTAAAGAAGGGAACCGTCTCTTCCGGAGATCTGTGCCTTCATCAGAGTCTCAGTGTCTCCGCTGTTTACGATGTCCGTGGCTCTTCCGCCCGAAAGCTCGTTCCTGTCGATGACGGAATCGACCTTGCTCAGAAGGCTCTTGAAATCCTTATCATCCATCTTGGAAGGAAAATTATATCCTTTGATGTTGCGGACCACGCAGGCTTTTGTTGAAAGGACAACATCCTCGTCGCGGCCTTCTTTCTCATACCACATCTTCATATCAGTTTCCTTCCTTTCTTCCCTTGAGTTCATCCCTGAGCTTTGATGCAAGGATGTAATCCTCATTCTCGGCAGCAAGCTTTATGGCTGTCTGCAGGTCTTCGTCGCTCAGCATTCCGAGGTCAGCCTTCTCAAGCTTTGAGAGCTTGTCCAATGCCTGGGCCTTGAGGTCTGCCGAATCCTCCGCCTTTGCTTCCGCGGGCTTTTCGCCATCCTTGGGCTCTTCCTTGGCAGGTGCCTCAAGAGCACCTTCATCAGCTGTTTTCCCGGGCAGGATATCCTTGCCGGCACCGTTAAGCTCGGCAGTCTGGCCGGGCATCCTTCCGCCGTAGGTGCTCTCGCCCTGCTGCTTGAACATCTCCTTTACGATGTAATCGTTGAAGGTGTTGTAGCACTCTATGCAGCCCAGACGGCCCTTTCTTTCGAACTCCCTGAGAGACATTCCGCATTTCGGGCAGGACAGCGCGCTGTTTCCGAAATCCAGTTCGCTCATCTGCATGATGGAGCTTGCAATCTCGTCAAAAGGCGAAAAAGCAGATCCCAGCATCTCCTCAGGGCTTCTCAGGAACTTTCCGTAGCCCATTATTCTGGCGCAGTTCTCGCAGTAAGGTACATCGTTGATCTTTATTATCTTGTTGGTGAGTTCAACTCCGCATCTCTCACATCTCATATGATTCTCTCCTTTGTGTTTGTCTATTCCGCGATCATCAGTCCGAGCAAGGCATTTCTGAAGATGTCCGCCCTTAAGACTGCCCTTATGTCTGAATCAACTTTTGCGAGGGCTCTGTCAGAGACCGCCGCCATTATCGCCGTACCCTCTTTCGGGGTAATCGCTCCTACGGATACCGCATTGGTAAGCAAAGTCTTTGCCTGCTGCTGTGACAGGTCATCTCCGACTGCGTCCAGAATCGCCTGAAGATAACGCTCCGGGCCGCTGTGGGTGACCCTCGTTATCGTGATCTGTCCTCCGCCTCCCCTGCGGCTCTCGACTATATAGCCGTTGCCGCTCGAAAACCTCGTGGACAGCACATACGTTATCTGCGAAGGCACGCAGTTCGCCTGCTCGGCAAGCTGGCTGCGGCTGATTACTGCCTGACCGTCGTTCTCATCGATCATGTCTTTGATCATCTGTTCAATGACGTCAACTAGTCTTGCCATGGATTGCCTCCTTTCGCCCTTTCAGATTTTTGATGTTATTTGATTTTGACTTTGACTATCTTTGACTAATCAAATTATGATACTCTCCCCACCGATTGTCAACAGGGTTTTTGAGGACTTTCGGCACCATGTTCAAGAGCCTCCTGCCGTGCATTCACGAAAAGGAACACATAAACAGCCGTTTTCGTGTTCCGAAACGTGAATCCGGGGCGAAATTCACGAAATGGAACACGTAAACAGCCGGTTTCGTGTTCCAAAACGTGAACGGTTCTGAAAGCAACGCCTGAATAAAAATCAGCCCCGGAACCAAAAGATCCCGGGGCGCGGTTTTGATCTGATAACTCATTACTTATGGTAAAGCTTCTTCGTCTGGTAAACGGGCTCACAGGTGACTTCAATGCCGAGCTTGTGGAGCATGTTGAGGTCGACTGACGAAAGCATCGTCGTCGAATGGCAGTCACTGTGGGTAAGCTTGCCGATCTGCTGCATGGCGAGCTCTGCGACAGGGTTCGTGGTAGCACTGATCGCGAGCGCAATGAGGACTTCGTCTGTATGAAGTCTCGGGTTGTGGTTGCCCATGTGGTTTACCTTAAGGTCAGAGATAGGCTCGATAACGTTGGGCGAGATGAGCGGGATGCTGTGTGAGATACCCGCAAGAGTCTTAAGCGCATTGAGAAGCGCTGCGGAAGCAGGTCCCAAAAGATCAGTGGTCTTGCCGGTGACGATCTGTCCGTCAGGGAGCTCTAAAGCTACTGCCGGGCCGCCCGTGGATTCAGCCCTTACGAGAGCTGCGCCAATGACGCGGCGGTCAGAAATGTCGATGCCGCTCTTCTTCATGAGGAGCTCGATCTTTGTAACGTCATTGCCTTCGGAAAGACCCTGGCGGACTG
Organism: Oscillospiraceae bacterium; assembly: GCA_015069215.1. Taxonomy (GTDB): domain Bacteria; phylum Bacillota; class Clostridia; order Saccharofermentanales; family Saccharofermentanaceae; genus Saccharofermentans. Next base: position 11,054 of record SVJC01000036.1, on the reverse strand, counting down.
CTGCCCTTGCTTCGTAATAACGTCTGATGATCTCCTGCTTTGAAGCTTCGCAGCAAGCTTCATCATCGATAATGGCAAAGCCTGCCATATTGACGCCCATGTCCGTGGGTGAATTATAAGGGCTCTTGCCGTAGATCTTCTCAAAGATCGCATTGACGACCGGGAAGATCTCAACGTCACGGTTGTAGTTAACTGTGGTCTTGCCGTAAGCTTCAAGGTGGAACGGGTCGATCATGTTGACGTCTGCGAGGTCAGCGGTTGCTGCTTCGTATGCGACGTTGACGGGATGCTGGAGAGGAATGCTCCAGATGGGGAATGTCTCGAACTTAGCGTATCCGGCCTTGATGCCGCGCTTGTTCTCGTGATAGAGCTGTGAAAGGCAGGTAGCCATCTTTCCTGAGCCCGGACCCGGAGCCGTAACGACAACGAGCTTTCTGGAAGTCTCGATGTAGTCGTTCTTGCCGTAGCCGTCCTCGCTGACGATCAGCGAGATGTCGGAAGGATATCCTGCGATGGGGTAGTGTCTGTATGTCTTGACGCCGAGGCTCTTGAGCCTTGTTTCGAAATTCTCTGCGAGGTGCTGGCCTGCAAACTGTGTAATGACAACGCTGCCAACGAACAAACCGAATTCGGTGAATGCGTCGATGAGACGGAGGACTTCCTGGTCATAGGTGATGCCGAGGTCGCCGCGGCGCTTGTTCTTCTCGATCGCGTCTGCGTTGATGGCGATGACGATCTCGCAGTCATCGGAAAGTGCCTTGAGCATCCTAATCTTGCTGTCGGGTTCGAAACCGGGGAGAACCCTTGATGCATGGTAGTCGTCGAAAAGCTTTCCGCCGAACTCCAGATAGAGCTTCCCTCCGAATTGATCGACGCGCTCTCTGATGCGCGCACTCTGCAGTTCTACGTACTTTTCGTTACTGAAACCCTTCTTAAACATAACCGCTTGCCCCCTGATTTATGTTAGACATTATAAAGCAACATTCGACGATTTAATATGACATTTGTCAGCAGTTCGAAATCAAAAAGATATGAAAAAGTAAGTCAAATATAAGGCAATTTTAATAAAGGGTAGTGCAGAATTGCTTTTCGCATAGTAAACTATGGACTCGTAGGTAATAGATATTTTCTTATTACGGAGGATTAACCATGAAGCATATCAAAGCTACATCAGTTTTGTTATCAGTCGCTATGTGTTCGTCAATGATCTTGACGCCTGTTGCGGTTATGGCAGACGAGACATCTGCTCCCGAAGAGACACAAAAGATTGAGAAAACTGAAAAGCAGGAGCCCGAGGCAACAGAGCCTAAGGCTGCTGAGCCCAAGGAAACCGAAGCACCTGAGAAGGAGGAGCCTGAGGCTACAGAACCCGAGGCTTCTAAACCCGAGGAGTCTGAGGCAACACAGCCTGAGGCCACAGAACCTGAAGCAACCGAGCCCGAAGCTACAGAGCCCAAGGAATCCGAAGCTACAGAACCTGAGGCTTCTGAGCCTAAGGAAACCGAACCCGAGGCTACAGAACCCGAGACAACAGAGCCCGGTGAGCCCCAGGACGACAAGAACAGCGCAAAGAATGCCAACAATTCCGGTAAGTGCGGAACCAACGTAAGCTGGTACTACTATGACGGTGAGCTTGAGATCACCGGCAGCGGATCGATGACAAGCTACTATGAATTCAATCCCTCAAACCCCAACGATAAGGTTTTCGTACCCTGGCTCGACCACGCAAGCGCCATCAAGAAAGTAACTATCGGCGAAGGCGTTACCACAGTCGGAAGCTATTCTTTCAACAACTGTGAGAACCTTTCTTCCGTAGAGCTTCCTTCAACGATGAAGGCTATCGGAAACCACGCTTTCGCAGGATGCGTAAAGCTTTCGAGCATCACCATTCCCGAAAAGACAACATCGATCAGCGCCGGTGCTTTCACCGGATGCACATCCCTTGGAAGCATCTCTCTTCCCGAGACTGTTGAAAAGGTCGGTGACGGTGCTTTCGAAGGCTGCACCAGTCTCTCTTCGGCAACTCTTTCCAAGAAGATGACGGCTATTGCCGATAACACCTTCTACAATTGCAAGAATCTTTCGAGCGTAACGATCCCTGACGAGATCGAAACTATCGGTGCACGTGCTTTTGCAAGTTGTTCAAACCTTGGAAGCATCACTCTTCCAAAGAACCTTAAAACGATCGGCGGAAGATCATTTGAAGCCTCCGGTCTTACCGGCGTCACGATTCCTGACGGAGTTAAGACGATCAGCACTTATGCATTCTCCCACTGCAACAACATGGTAACCTTCTCTCTTCCTAACTCGGTAACATCCATAGCTTCCTACGCTTTCTATGAATGTGAACAACTGGCACTTGCAGAGATCCCTGTCTCCGTAAAGAGCATCGGTGAGCGTGCATTCAGCGGATGTGCAAACCTCGGAGCTGTCAAGATCGACAAGGATCTGTTTGACGGTCTGGATAAGAATTCATATGTTTTCTCCAATCCCTTGCCGGTCATGGTATTCAATGTTTATCCCGTCAAAGACGACGTTGAAGTAATTGACGGTATCGAATACAAAGTTACCAATGCTTCAAAAACAAGCGGCACGGTAACGCTTACCAAGGCAATTTCTCCTGCTTCAAGCGTTGTCATCCCTGCAACCGTCAAGATCAAGGACGGCACATACAAGGTAACCAAGATCGCTGACAAGGCATTCTATAAGAACCCGACGATCACTTCCGTCTACATTCAGGCAAACGTTGCGACAATCGGCAAATATGCCTTCCTCGGATGCTCACAGCTGACAAAGGTATCCGGCGGTTCAAGCCTTACAACGATCAGTGACCAGGCATTCGCAGCCTGCCCTCTGCTCGATACGTTCATCATCACATCCAAGTCTTTGAAGAAGATCGGTACTTATGCGTTCTCCAAGAACATCGCTCTTACCGAGATCTACATCAATAAGACGACAAAGCTCACCAAGGCTAACGTCAAGAAGTCTCTCAAGAATTCTTCCATGAAGACCATCCGCGTTAAGAAGTCTAAGGTAAGCGCCTACAAGAAGATCTTTACAAAGGCCAATGCAGGCAGGAAAGTAACGGTCAAAAAGTAAAAACGGATCAACGTAACGATCAAAGGAGCTGTCTTCTGGGCAGCTCCTTTATTATGGATGCTCTGATTACTCTGCACTCTTGAGTGATTCCGCCATATCGATCTTTTCGATCTTGGCGCGCATTATGAGATTTACTATTGCCGAAAAAGCGAGCACGAAAGCGAGCGAATACACATAACTCATGAACACGATGCGCATCTGGTAGGTGACCATGTCCATCGCAATCTGCGCCATTACGTACCTGTGCAGCAGGAAGCCAAGCGGGATTCCGACGAAGAAGCCCAGGATGACTAAGATGACATTTTCGCGTGTGACGTAAGCGCCCGTCTCCTTGCGGTTGAATCCCATGACCTTCAGCGTCGCGATCTCCCTTATGCGCTCGGTGATGTTGATGTTATTCAGGTTGAAAAGAACGATGAAAGCGAGGGCAGCCGCGGATGCAACTACGAGGACGATAACGTAGTTCATGCGGTCCATTGTTTTCGCGAAGCTCTCCCTGGAATCCGCGGTGGAGTTCCAGGTCTTGATCTCGTAGTTATCGGAAAGATAGGACGCGATCTTATATGACTCCGAGGCAGCCTTGTTCTCGGTCGCAGCCAGGAGCGTGTCGGGATTGTAAGTCTTTCCGAATGCCTCTCTGTAGGTCGCGGGAGTCATGAGGATATAGTGGAAGGTGTAATTCGTGAAAACGCAGCTTACCTTCAGCTTAACCTCGTGCTCGTCGTCACCGTACATGACGGTGATCGTGTCGCCTGCATTAACGTTGTTCTTTTCGGCGAGCTTGCCCGATACGGCGACCTCTCCGTCAGGCGGCCAGTTAAGTGTCTCGCCTGTCTTGACGTCGTTCAGTCCGAAGATCTTCGTGGTATTCGGATCGTCCGAGATGAACATCTCAACATCCCTGACATATCCCGAACCGTTGTTCTTTGCAGTGTCGTCTTTTACGATGATGTAATCAAAAGCGAAATCCATGTGATCGTGCGCGTCTTTCGTCGCGTCCTCGATCATGTCCTGCCTGTACGAATCATCGAAAGCGACTTTCAGATCGTACTTCATTATCGTATCGAACTGGATGTTTACGACGTTGCAGATCGAATCGTAAAGACCGAAGGCAGTGAGAAGGAGCGCGGTGCATCCGGCGATGCCGACGATCATCATCCACATTCTCTTCTTGAAGCGGAATACGTTTCTTGCAGAGACCTTGTGAAGGAACTTCATCCTCTTCCAGATGAAGCCGATGCGCTCTAAAAGGATCCTCTTGCCCGGGAGCGGTGCCTTGGGCCTTATGAGCTCGGCAGGCATTCCGGTCAGTGCGGACATCGCCGTAACTACGGATACGCCGACCGTGCAGATGAGCGCGACTCCGAGCGTCAGGATGAATAACGGTACGCTCGTCGTGAAAGACAGCTCGGTGAAGCCGTACATCATCTTATAGACTTCCCAGATGACCCACGGGAAGAGCTTCGTGCCTCCGAGGAAACCGAGGACCGTACCGAGGATCGAAGCGGAGCCGGCGTAGATCGCATATTTCATCACGATCGAGACATCCGAGTAACCCAAAGCTCTCATCGTTCCGATGATCCCTCTTTCGTCGCTTACCATCCTGCTCATGGTCGTTGAGCATACGAGCGCGGCGATCGCGAAAAAGAATATCGGAAAGACGGCGGCAACACCGTCAACGATCTTCGCATCGTTATCAAAGCAGACGTAACCCGTGTTCTTGTCACGCCCGAGAATATATGTGTCAGGGAGCTCTGCGGATTCGATCAAAGTGCGTCCTTCAACAACGCCCATGTACATCTCGTTCACGCCCTGTGCGAAATCGTAGTAGCCGTCCCAGAATTCACGGAGGCCGTCGTTATATTCCTTCCAGCCGTCATCCAGTTCTTTCTGCGCATCGTCAAGTTTCTTAACGCCGTCGTTATACTGCTTTACGCCCTTGTTGTATTTCTTTACGCCGCTGTTGTACTGTGCCTTTGCCGTCTTGAACTTTTTTGCGTTCTTGTCGTATTCGCGCTTGCCGGAAGCATAAGTGGCGTAGCCCTGGTTATAACCCGCGAGATAGATCTTATATTGTGCTTCGGTCTGATCGAGCTTCTGCTCCATCTGATCAATGCCTGCCGCAGCCTGCTCTTCAGGTGACATAGTGGCTCTGGCGTACTTAATGTATTCCCTTCCCTCATCAATGCCCTTCTTCATCTGGTCGAGCTGTTTCTTTGTGGAGGCAAGTTCCTTCTTTGCCTTGTCGAGCTTTTTCTTTCCTTCCTTCAACTGCTTGTCGCCGGATTCGATCTGCTTTTTCGCATCTTCAAGCTGCTTTTTGGAACTGTCCAGAGTCTTTTTGGCATCAGCGAGTTTTTTGCGGTTATCCTTTATCTCTTTCTCGCCGTCTTCCAGTTCTTTCTTTGCGTCGTCCAGTTCTTTCCGCGCGTCATTGATCTCTTTCCAGCCGTCATCGATGTCATCGTAATGATCTTCGACTTCATCACTGATCTTCCTGTATTCCTTTTTGAGGAGCTTATCAAAGCTTGCAAGGGTTACGTCGTCAACGATGTCACCATACTCGTCTTCAGCCTTGTCAGCCCATTCCTTGTAAGCATCGGAATAGATATAGAGACCGTTCTCCGCGTATAGATACGCTTCGGTGAAGCGTTCGCAGTCAAATGCTTCGGGCAGCGCGCACACAAAGTAATCGACGCTTCCCGAACCCTCGTCTGACGTGCCCCTCTGGAAGTTCAGATAGACCGGCGTCCTGACCGCTCCTACGATCGTGTATTCCTTATACTTGAACTTTTCGAGATTGTCCTCGCTCGTATCAGGCGCGATGACGAGCTTCTCGCCGATGTGCTTTCTTGAGGCCTTGAATCCGTCGACGACGATCTCATCAGGCTTCTCAGGCATGCGCCCCGCAACGAGCTTGAGCTTGTTTACGTTTTTGGTGATCGACATGAAACGGACCGTGTCCGCGCTGGCGCCGCCGCCCAGAAAAGCAGCACAGTCGAACGTGTATGAACCTTCCACGGCGCAGTTCGTGCGCTTTGCGATCTCGTCGATGTCTTCCTGAGTAAAGCCGATCGTCGAAAGCAATCTGAAATCGAACATCGAGTATTCGTCCGCATATTCATTTGCAGTGTAAACGAATGAAGGTGTGGTTACCTTAAGTCCCGCGAAAAAACCGACGCCCAGGGCGATTATCGCGAAGATCGCGAGAAAGCGCGGGAGCGTCATTTTGATGGATCTTAATATGGTCTTTACGTAAGGGCTCATTACCATTCGATAGTTTCTACGTTTACCGGATTCTCATTGACCACGTTGCTCGTGATCTTGCCGTTCTTTACTTTGATCACCCGGTCCGCCATTGCGGTAAGGGCTGAGTTGTGCGTGATGATGACAACGGTCATGCCCTTTACGTTACTCAATGTCTGAAGGAGCTTGAGTATCTGTTTTCCTGTCTGATAGTCCAAAGCTCCGGTGGGCTCGTCGCATAATAAGAGCTTCGGGTTTTTCGCGATCGCCCTTGCTATGGCGACACGCTGCTGTTCGCCGCCTGAAAGCTGCGCGGGGAAGTTGCTCTTACGCCCGGCAAGACCGACGTCTTCCATGAGCAGATCACAGTCGATCGGATCTTTAACGAGCTGCGCCGCCATCTCGACGTTCTCATATGCCGTGAGATTCGGAATGAGGTTATAGAACTGGAAAACGAATCCGACGTTGTTTCTTCTGAACTGTGCGAGGTCGTTTGCACCGAGCTTTGAGATCTCCTTGCCGTCAAGAAAGACCTCTCCTGAAGTAAGCTTGTCCATGCCTCCCAGAATGTTAAGGAGTGTCGTCTTGCCTGCACCGGACTGTCCTACGATGACGCACAGCTCACCCTTTTCGACGGTAAAGCTGCATCCGTCCAATGCGGTTACATTGACCGAACCGGTCTTGTATATCTTCTTAACGTCCCTGAATTCGATATAAGCCAAGAAAGCCTCCTTCTCATGCCCTCAGCGGATCAAGGAGGACCAGCAGATTCCCGCCGGGCAGGCCCTCCATTTCGGATACATCCCTGATGACATCCCTGCCTTCCGAAATGACGAGCTTCTCAAAATCGTCCCTTGTGGAGATAACTCCGTAACCGAAGGTCTTTCCCCTGTAGTGCATCGGGATCACGACTTTGGGGCTGATGGCCTTCGTCATGGCAAACGCCTGCTTTGAATCGATCGTATAATGTCCTCCGACCGGTATCAGGAGCACGTCACAGCCCCTGATCTGATCAAGCTGTGATGCTGTAAGCTCACATCCGATGTCACCCATATGAACGATCTTACAGCCGTCAACATTGACGATGGTGATGTTGTTCAATCCTCTTGCCGCGCCCTTAACGTCATCGTGAAAAGAACTGACAGTCGTGATGTCGAAACCAACATTCCATGACTGTGAGGGCTTTTTTACACCTTTGGCATCGTCATGATCGTAGTGTCCGTGAGAACATACGACCTGATCGGCAGTGAGGCCGTGATCTGCAAGACCCGGAACGGATCCCGGCTGATACGGATCGATTGCAAGCCTGTGGCCTTCATTGTCTTCTATGAGGAAACATGCGTGACCGATGTATGTTATCTTCATAAAACAGTTCTCCGTCAGAATCTGGTTACGTCGTCGCCGGGAGCAGAACTTTCGCTGCTGTCATCAGACGGTTCTTCGACGGTAACATTGTCAGGATCAAGACCTGCTGCCTTGATGACCTTTTTCGCTTCCTTCTTGGCCTTCAATGCGAGTATCGCATTGGCGATTCCGCCGACCGAACCGAGGATCAGTGTGGCACCGATGACGATCATCATGACTTTGGTAGCGAGATTAAAGAAGATGACGAACAGGCCGAGAGCAAGAGCAACGAGTCCGACTATTGCAGAGAACCCCCACTTTTCTGCGCCCGCGGGCCTTAAGATGCCGAACGCGGTTATGATCGTAACTACTGCATATATGATTATGATCGCACCCATGATCCAGTTGAGGATATTGATGATGGGCTCCGGCTTGATGACAACGACGATGCCGAAAACTCCGATCGCCGTTCCGAATATCATGATGATCCAATCAAATAGCTCTTTATCACCCTTGATGAAGAAAAGTATGAGGGAGAATGCTCCTATTGCAATGAGGATCCCTCCGATGGCACGTACGAAGATGGAAGCGACCTGGTCACCCCTTCCCGCGATCGTGTTGATAAGAAAAACAAATCCGAGGACGAGCATTACGATATCCAATATTACGGTGCCTGAATTGTATGATTCTATGCCGCGCTTATTCTTGTTCTTTGCCATGGAGATGCCTCCTGTCTTTTGTATTTTTATCTATAATATTATGAACTAAGAGATTATGCTCTTCAATTAACTATCTGTTACTTTTGTTTAATTGGCGACAGGATATTCGTTGCAAAGTAGCCTGTAGGGCGGTTCGTCTTCCTCTATTTCGGGGAACCTGCCGACCGGAGGATTGAACCTGTTGTCGGTGTTGTCGTCGTTGCACTGCGAGACCTCGCCGATCAGTATCGGGCCCGTTCCTTTTTCGACCTCGAAATCGTGATAGAGTCCCTGCTGGATGGAGATGCTCTCTCCCGGCGTGAGCTTTACCTGCGTGCCTGCGGGAACCGTGTACGTGCGGCCGTCAGAGTGGACCGTGACATCGCTTTCCTTATCGATCGACTCATCGGGGAGTGAGTTATAGACGCGGATCAGGAGATTGCCGCCTCCGCGGTTTATTATGTCCTCCATCTTGTACCAGTGAAAATGATTCGGCGAGTACTGTCCTTCCTCAATGAAAAGGAGCTTTTCGGCATAGGGCTTTTTGTACTTGTCCTGCATCTTCTGGTTGCCGTTTCTGAGCGTGATGAGCGAGAACCCGACTTTCTTGAAATCACCCAAGCCGTAGTCCGTGATGTCCCAGCCGAGCATGTTGTCTCTTATCTCATCGTACTCGTGGCCCTTGGTCTTCCATTCTTCTGGCGTGAAGCTGCAGAACGGCGGAAGGCTGACCTTAAGGTCTTTCATAAACGATTCCATGCGCCTGAGCGCAGCATTGATCTCAGATCTTTTCATCTCAAACCTCCTGTTTCAGCTCTTTCACGACTTCGGGGAGCACCTCGAGAGAACGCATCAGGATCCCCTTCATGTAAGCGATCGCAGTGCCGTAATTGGTCATCGGGATCCCCGCATCCTCCGCGCACTTTGTGCGGTATCTCATCTCGCGGTCGTTCAGCATGCACGCACCGCAGTGGATGATCATCTTGTATTTCGAGAGATCGTCAGCGAAAGAAAGACCTGACGTTGTCTCGATGTTTATCTTCTTACCGGTGTATTCGCCGAGCCACTTCGGGATCTTGTATGTTCCGATGTCCTCGCACTGGCGGTGATGCGTGCAGCCCTCGGAAATGAGTACAGTGTCGCCGTCTACGAGCGTATCGATCGCCTTTACACCCTTCACCGCACTCTTCAAAAATCCCTTGTGTCTTGCCATCAGGATCGAAAAAGACGTGAGCATTATGTCTTTGGGAACTACGGGTGCGATCTTGCCGAAAACCTGGCTGTCTGTAACGACGAGCTTAGGCTTTTCCTTAAGATCGGCGATCGCAGAAGCAAGCTCCGTATCCTGCGTGACATAAGCTTTTGCGTTCCTGTCCAGTATCTCGCGGAGGACCTGCTGCTGGGGCAGTATTATCCTTCCCTTCGGAGCAGATGAATCAACGGGGATGACAAGAATCACCGTGTCTCCGGGTTCAATGAGATCAGAGATCAGGGGCTCTCCTTCCTGCTTTGTGCTGCCCGTTTTTCCGATGAGTTCCCTGAGCTCATTGACGTTCTTGCCGGTAGCCGCACTGACGCAGATCTCGTTGTCTTTAAGGCCCGAGGGTTCCTCTTTAAGGTCAGCTTTGTTGTATGCGATGATGTAAGGGATCCCCTTTTCACCGAAAAGCTTTATCATCTGATCTTCGGTCTGCCCGATGCCCTCTTCAAGGTCTACGACGAGCACTGCGACATCGACTTTGTTGAGGATAAGTCTTGTCTTGGAAATACGCTTTTCGCCGAGTTCGCCCTCATCGTCAAAACCCGGCGTGTCAATGATCACGACAGGCCCCAAAGGCAGCAGTTCCATAGCCTTGGAGACAGGATCAGTCGTCGTTCCCTTAGTGTCAGAAACGACTGCCAAGTCCTGGTTTGTGACCTTGTTTACGAGACTTGATTTGCCGGCATTTCTCCTGCCGAAAAAACCGATGTGGATCCTCTCGCCCGATGGTGTGTCGTTAAGGCTCATTGTAGTAATCCTCCAATCTCATGAGATCCGGGATCTCCTTCTTAAACAGTCTGCCTGACATAGCGAAATGGGGCAGCCTGATAAACTTCGCGCTCTTCGGTGAGATAAGCTCAAACATCGGATCGCCGATTATGACTTCCGCATCCGATAACGCTTCTCTTAGCTCGTCTTCACCATGGCATTTTTTGTCGCACTCAGAAAGCAGACCTTCTGTATTTTCCGTGGCTGCGATGACAATAAAATCAGTGCCGTATCTCTTCTTGATCTCAGATGCGATAAAGCCTGAGATCAACGGCTCTCCGACGATGTATCTGCGTGACTTTTCACGCCTGACGTCAAGGTAATTTCCAAGCAGTTCATAAGGAATGTTGAACTCATCTTTCATGTATTTTGCGGCAGCCAATCCGGTTGACGATACAACGAGATTCATCTCTGCCTGAGGTGCTTTCAATACATCTTCCAGCGATGTCTTGTATGCCCAGTTTGAGACAATTGTCTTGCCTTCAGGGATAACGAATTCCGTGTTCGTGTGCTCGAGCGGGGTGCTTCCCAAGATGTTGATTCCGCCATTTATCTTTTCGTCAGAAGGCTTGAGCATCTTTTTCGCGAACGCAAGAAAAGCCTCCGATGCGCCCATCGTATAGTCGTGCATTGCGTTG
>SVJC01000035.1 GCA_015069215.1 Oscillospiraceae bacterium | reverse complement strand
CCTGCTTTTACGTCAACGCCGTTATAGACGCCTGACTTGTCTGCCACTGAAACGAAACCCGTGTGAACGCCTTTCAAAGACTCGAGCATGGTCTTCTCGATCGTCTCATAAGAAGCTGAGCCGTCGATCAGTGAAAGCGCGCAATAGCCTTCAGCCATTGAGTGTGTGGGAACGATGTGGACTACTGACTCGGTGCAGAGTTCTCTTACCTTCTCAGCAGTCATTATTATGTTCTTGTTATTGGGCAGAAGGATAACGTGCTTTGCAGAAGTCTCCTTGCATGCGTTAAGGAGGTTCTGTACGGAAACATTGTCAGACTGGCCTCCCCTTACGATCGCCTTTACGCCCAAAGACTTGAAGAGTTTCTCCATTCCGTCGCCGTCAGCGACTGCAACGATGGCGCAGTCCTGCGTTGCGGTAAGGAAGTTCTCGTGATGCTGCAGGGTCATGTTCTCGATCTTGAGCTTGTTGAACTCGCCAAACTTGTGGAAATATGAGAGTACATCCTCCGGCTTTAACGTATGGATATGGATCTTAAGATCCTGGCCGTCCTGGACCAGGACAAGAGAATTGCCGAAGCTGCTCATGTCGATCCTTACCGTGTCAGGATTAAAGCTTGCGAGCTTGTCTTCGTCAATGTGAACGATAAGCTCAGTGCAGTAACCGAATTCCTCTCCGGAAGAGGAAGCAGAAAGCGTTCCGTTCTTTGAGAACGTGGGCTTCAGGGACTCAAATTCTGAGAAATCATATTTATAGTCTTCATCCAAAGCCATGAACATGCCCGTAACAAGGCAGAGGAATCCCATTCCGCCGCTGTCCAGGACATCATATTCCTTGAGGATCGGGAGCTTGTCGGGTGTGTGCTTCAAGGATTCGGAAGCTGCGTCTACGACGTTCTTCATGAAGTCATAAACCGTCGTGTCCTCATCGAACTGGTCCTCAGCTTCTTCCTGAGCTTCCCTGCAGACCGTAAGGAGTGTTCCTTCGACAGGTTCTGCCACGGATGAATAAGCAGACTGTGTTCCGCCGATAAAAGCAGCATCAAGGTTGCCCGGATCAAGCTCTGTCTCGTCTCTTAAAGCTTTCAGGAAACCCTTGAGCCACTGTGAAAGGATGACTCCGGAGTTGCCCTGGGAGTTCATGAGAGCGCTCTTGTAGAGATCGTCGAAATCAGTGGGAGTCAGATCTCTTTCGCCGATATCCATGAGGACCTTGACGATACCCTGCATCGTCTTGTCCATGTTGGTTCCCGTATCACCGTCAGGGATCGGGAAAACGTTCATGTCATTTAATGTCTGCTTGTTATCAAGGATGTTCTTGCTGCCTGCAAGAAGCATCTTTTTGATTATGTTAATTTCCATTCAACTGTTCCTTCTTGTGCTTTCCATAGTAGAAAACGATTATCGTTCCCGGGCCCACGGATGCACCGACGATGGGTCCTATTACATAAAGGCTCGTAGATGCACCGGGGATAAGCTCTTTTATCTTGTCTGACACCGCATTTGCAGCTGCCTCGTCATCAGCGTGGCCGATGTAGATGGTCTGCTCAAGCGGATCAACGATATATTTGGCGGTCATGGAAGCGAGTTCGTCAAAAGACGACTTTCTTCCCTTGACCTTTTTAACTGCTAAGTTATGACCTTCGAGATCTGATATGAGGATCGGCTTTACGGAGAAGAGATTGCCGAAGAATGCAGAAGATGCGGTAACTCTTCCTGCAGCCTTGAGGTATTCAAGGTTTTCGACCGTACCGTACTGGTTAAAGAAGAGCTTGTTGTCTTCGATCCATTTGGAGGTCTCTTCAAGAGTCTTTCCTTCATCTCTCATCTGTGCTGCCTTGATAGCCATGGAACCCTGGCCCAAACCGCTGATAAGCGAATCGATGCAGACGATCTTCCTGTCGGGATAAGAAGATCTTAATTCCTGGGCAATGTTCAAAGCAAATTTGATCGAACCCGAAAGTCCAGAAGAACAAGCGATGTAAAGGATGTCATTGCCCTTTTCGAGGTGCTCTTTGAACTTTTCGGCAAATGTGATCAGGGGTACCTGGACAGTCTTGTATCTCTTGCCCTTCCTCATGGAATCGTAGAATTCCTTTGAGGAGATCTCATCCCAGTCCAGGGAGGCCTTATAGGTCTTGTCCTCTGACGAGAACTCCATCTTGCAGTAGTCGATTCCGTACTTTTCGCGGGGTTCGAGTGAAAGATCGCTGGTAGAATCCGTGATGATGTCGAATGTACTCATAATGGCCTCCTTCTTAACTGTTGATGAATTCGATTACCTCTGAATCGTATTTGTCCTTATTTACTATCCTGAGATGTGAGTGTGCGCCGTTCTCAAACCAGACGAACTTCTTCTTTGAGCTCGCGCATGCATCGTAGATCTTTGTAAAATCAGCCGGGCTGTTGCTCTTGTCTTCCTTTCCGCAAAGGAAGAGAGCGGGAACGTCGACCTTCCTGATCTCTTCAATGGGCTTATGCTTGAAAACATTAACTCCTGCGAGTTTCTTGTAAAGGATGGCCATCTGCAGGCATACCGGGAATGTAGGCTTGCCGTGGTTCCTTGTCCTCATTAAGAGAACCTTATAGAAAGCGCTGTAAGGTCCTTCGAGGATGATGCCCTTGAGATAAGGCTGGTGAGAAGCCGCGACATAGATGGCCTCGGCAGAGCCAACGCAGATGCCGTGGATGAAGAACTTTTCGATGCCGTACTTCTCATGGATATGATCGATCCAGAGAGCAGCATCCTCTCCTTCCTTGATACCTGCCGTGGTGTACTTGCCTTCACTCAAGCCGCAGGCTCTCGGGTCAACTACGATGACGTTGCATCCCGCTTTTTGGAAAAGATCGGCGAAATAGTAGCAGTAGAGCACGGTTTCAGCCCTTCCTGCCAATATGAGCACCGATCTGTCATAACCGAAGTTAAAATATTCGCCCCTGAGCTTAAGGCCGTCCTTGCTCGTGATCTCTATATCCTCTTTGTAGGCAGCGTTCTCTTTGCCCCAGTCCATTCCGTAATTGAACATGACGGAATGTTCTTCATTCTCGGGGCAGCTGTTGCCTCTCGCCCACTTCTCCTGATCAACGCGGATAAACATTTCGGAGTATTGCTTTTTAGCAATACCCCAAACGTATATCCACATGAATATGAGTCCGCTGAGCGCTATGAATAAGACGATCGCGATGATAAGAAGGACGATCTGAACCGGCGTCATAATCCTGCTTTTACTTCGTTGAAGATCTTTGTCTCTTCTACAAGGCCTTCGGAGATCTCGTTTCCGAAATAGAAAGCAACGATCATGCCGGGACCGATAGCGGTGCCGTTTGCCATGTTAACGCGTGTAGCAATGATCTCTTCGGGGTGGAAATTCTCCTTGATGAGCTCCTGCATCTGGATCCACTGAGCCTTACGGTATGTGTGGGATACGAAGATCCTCTTGGGATTGGGTTCGATGGTCCTCTTCATGTATTCCATGGAAGCTGCGAACATCTTCTTGTAGCCTGTAACCTTGCCCATAACGGTGTTCATGCCCTTACGGTCGCACTCAGCCATAGGCTTGATGTTGATGAGGCCGCCCATGAAAGCAGCGATGTTGGAAACACGGCCGGATCTCTTGAGGAAGTTGAGGTCATCAACAGTACCCATCTGGTGAACCCTGTACTTGTTGACGTTGAGCCAGTCAGCGATCTCTTCCATTGACTTGCCCTGCTGCTTCATCTCGCCTGCATAGGAAACGAGAAGGCCCAAGCCGCCTGAATATCTGACAGAGTCGACTACGATGATCTTTCTGTCAGGATACTTCTTCATCATCTTATCTGCTGCGACCTTGCACTGGCCGTATGTTCCGGAAAGAGCGGAAGAAAGTGAGATGTTGAGGATGTCATATCCCTGCTTGAGATACTTCTCGAAAAACTCTTCCTGGATCTCGATGTTCTTGATGCCCGTTGTATAGATAGCATCTTTTGTCATGCTTCCATAGTATTCATCAGGACTCATAAGCTCCCAGTCAAGTGTTGAATCCTCTTTCTTGCCGTCGGGAAGGACTACGATACCCGGAAGATAATCCGTAATACCGAATCTTTCTCTTAAATCCTTTGTCAGATCTGTTGAGCTGTCTGTAAGAATTACAAAATCACCCATCTTTTTTCTCCTTTATATTAATTATTTTTTCTTTGCTTGTTCAATTGCTCTCAAGACATCGCCTACCGTCCGGAAAGCAGACGAACCGTCCATGTTGAGACGTACGTTCATCTTATCTTCGATATTCATCATGATGACTACGAATGAAACGGAATCCATATCGAGATCCTTAAGGTTTGTCTCTTCGGTAATTTCAGACAACGGAGTCTCGAAATCCCGGTTCATGGCTTTATAGCTGTCACAAATGACAGAATAGAGTTCTTCAAGCATTGGTATCGTCCCCTTTATCCGCTTTTTCAGCCTTCTTTTCCTGAGCCTCTTTGATCTGAAGATTGACTCTCTCAAGATTGGCCTTCATCTGCATTCTGGCTTCCTTAACTTCCCTGTTGAATTTCGGTGAGGATTCACGTATCGCGATCTCCCGAAGCTCCGTAAGTTTGCTGTATAAAAGCTCATTAGCAGCATTGACGGAGTTATTATCGGGCATTTGTGAATTCCTGTCAAATCTAATCAATTCGCCTATTACGTACACTTGTTTCTTAAATCCCTTGTACGTCGTATGCATGTAAACAGGTGCCACAGGTACTCCTGTCATGAGCGCCATCATGACGGCTCCGTTCATGAACGGCAGGAGCTTGTCGTCATAGTTCATGTGGCCTTCCGGGAAGACTACGAGCGGGATGTCGTCCTTAAGGCAATCGATGCATGTTCTGATCGCACCCCAGTCAAAACCGGAACGGTCGAGCAAGATGCATCCCATCGTCTTTTCGAAAAACTCCCACATCTTATTGATCGTGGCTACGTCCCTTGCGGCAATGCACCTGGGCGCGAGTTTGAAGAAAACATAGTACATGAAGGGCGCGTCGATCCACCAGGAGTGGTTGCTGACAAGGAGCATACCCTTCTGTCTTAACCTGGTTCCCCTTGCCATGCCGTTCTCGTAAACGTATTTCGGATGCATGAACAACCAGATGCCCGGATAAGCGGTTATCTTAACGAAGTTGTATAGAAAATCAGCGTGCTTATGCTTCTTGGGCTTCTTTCCCTCAGCCTCATAGAAATTATCGAGATAGAACTGCCTGTACTTCTCTATCGTGTCGTAAAGGTCCTTTGTCATGGCGTGGGACTGCTCCTGCAGTGTCTCTTCATTGATGAGATAGTTGTCCGGGAAGATGGGCTCGCCGATGAACATCTTGTCCCTCTTGCCGGGACCGATCTTGCCGTTATGGTAAACAGGGATGATCGGAGCGCCTGAACTGAGGCTCATGAGAGCTGCAGCCTGGCCGAACTCCAGAAGCTTTCCTTCGGTCTCGATATGTCCCTCAGGGAATATCAGGATGTTCTTTCCGTCCTTCAGGAGCTTAACAGCCTTGTTTACGGCGTCCATGTTACCGCTTACGGCATCTACCCTGATGACGCCCATCGCCTTTACGAAAAACGTAAGGACTGGGTTAAAGTCGTAGAACTTGGCAGATACGAGCACGTAGAACCTTCTGCCCGGGAAAGCCATGAGAGCGCACACGTAATCCAGGAATGACGTGTGATTCAAGGCTGCAATGATGGGTCCCTTATAGTCGAGCTTCTTCTTTGCTCGCAGAAAATACCTCTTAATGCTGAAGAAAAGAAGCGCAGGGATAATACTGTTAATGATCATGAACCATCTTACAAGGAACATCAGCTTATATCCTTCTCCGACTTTGCACTTGTAATAAGGTAATCAGCGATAGCCATCGGCGTGATGAGCGGCGTCTCGGTCATCATGATCTGCCTGCCGGTCTTTTCGCCGCATTTGCTCAGGAGCTCAACATACTGCATGCTGTCGCCGCCGAGAGTAACGAAGTTGGATGTCTCGGAGATCTGGCTCCTGTCCTTGTCCAATACTTCAGCGAAAACTCCGCAGATCGTATCGATAAGCCTTATATATTCGTCGGTCCTGATCCTCTTGATCTCTTCATCAGAAGGATTGGAGCACTCGGTCACGAAAAGCTTGCCTTCTTCCAAAGCCGCGACAAGAGTCCTTCTGTCAACGCCCTTCAGGTTCTCGGGCATTTCACCTATCAGGCTTACGACCTTAGAAGGACGCTCTATCAGCGAAAGACCATCTATCGAATTGTAAACACCCTTGAGAGACGTCGTGAGTTCAAACGCTCCGAGCTTGCCGTTATCAGAAAGGACAAGGACCATCTGCTTGGAATCTGACCCCGGAAGCTTTACATATACGAGGGCAAGCGAAGAATAACCGCCCTTGCTGATCCTCGATTCGATCTCTTCAGGTGAGATGTTCTCGCCGTTGGGGCCGATGATGACATCGTCTTTTCTGCCAACGATCGAGAGTCTTCCCTTCTCATCAACCTTAACGGTATCGTTGGTTGCGTAATACTCGTCCTCATTCTTGTGGAACACACCGTCAATGTACATTCCGTACATCGAGTGATCGTTCGGGATAAGGAGCTCTCCTTCATCAGAGATCTTATACGCGATGTTCGAAAAGATCTTTCCTACCTTGCCCTCATTTCTGAACTTGGGTTTCTTTGCAAGCTCTACCGAAAGTACACCGCACTCGGTCAGGCCGTATCCGTTATGGATCGAATATCCAAGGCCGTTAAGTACTTTCAATGTCCTGGGCTGGATGAATCCGCCGCCGGAGATGAGAAATCTCAGATCTTCGCCAAGGAGCTGCCTTCTTACTTTCCTGAAGATAATGCCTCTTGCAATCGTCGCGCCAAGGAGCGGGAATACACTCTGGAGTTTATTCGAGAAGTCGATCGCATTATTGAAGGTCTTTGTCTTTCCCTGCTTTGCAACCTCAACCTCAAGAGCGGCAACCGTCTTGTTCCATACGAGCGGGATCGCGAAGAAATGCGTTACGCCAATTCTCCTGCATACGAGCTGGATGGAATCGACATCGTACTTGGGCAGGAAAACAAAGCATCTGCCGAAGAACGAGAACCACATAAGGAGCGCCACAAGCCCGAAGATATGATAGAACGGCAGGAAAGCAAGGTTCTTGATCGCAAGCTGAACGTTATACTGGATCGCCGGATTCATCTTTACGATATCTGCCGAGAGTTCGACCTGCTTGCAGATGGTCGAACCGCTGTGAGAGATGATCTTGGGCTTTGAAGTCGAGCCGCTGGTAACAAGGATGACCTCATCTTCCCAGTAATCCTTTTCGGGAGCGGAATATTCAGGCTGTCCTTCAATGATGGTCTCAGGCCTTATTGCGTCCTTGACCCTCTTGTCGAGCGAAACGACGAATTCGGGCTTAAGCTCATCGATTATGTCGTTTGTTACGGCAAGGCTGTGCCTTGTATTGAGAAGCAACGGCTTAAAGCCAGATCTCAAAAGGCCCCAGAAGATTGCGACCCAGTCAACGGAATTCTCGAGATAGATTCCGGCTATCCTTGGCTTGCCTTCTTCGGGCGCACCGTATTTCTTAAGGAATGCCGCAGCGAAAAGGTCTACCCTCTTGCAGAATTCGAAATATGTTACTTTGCGGATCTTGCCGTTTTCCAGATATTCTGCAAACAGCTCACCCGTAAAGCTCTCCCTGATAATGCGGAATATCGTCTCGAAAGTCTGATCTGAATTCTTGAGAGCTTCGATATTCCTTGTAACGACTTTAGCTACCATGACCATCAGTTACCAAGCCCCCAGACTTCCCTGACCTGACCGCACATCTCAAGGATCGCGGCTTCAGCCTGCGGAATGATCCCGAAGTAATCGAGGAATGCGTGCGTGACGCCCCTGTAGCGTGTAAACCTGAAAGGAACGCCGGCCTTCTTGAGAAGCCTTGCGTAGTATTCCATCTGGATCCTTAAGCCGTCGTATTCGGCAGAAAAGATTCCCGTGAAAGGCATGTTCGAAAGATCAGCATAGATGGGGCTGACATCAGGAGCCTTCTTGACTTCCTCATATCTCTCACCCGTATAATTCAAAAGGATTCCTGCCATGAGCTGGTCATTGCCCTGTCCGTCGCAGCGACCGAGCTGGAGCCTTGAAAGGATAAGTTCTTTCTCGGAATCATCGATCGAGTAATCGGAGATCTTCCAGTCGTAGAGATGATCACCTGAGAAAAGGTCAACACAAGGATAGAAAAGTCCGAGGTATGAGATCCTTGCTTCGCTCTTATTGTCGATTACTGAAGCAAGTGCAAGATTTGCGCCTGCGCTGTCACCGAAAAGGCCGATCCTGGTCTTATCGATGCCAATTGCTTCAGCATTGTCGTAAACATAATTGACAAGGTTGATGCAGTCGTTGATCGCAACCGGATAGCGGCATTCGGGTGCCAGTCCGTATTCGATGTTGAGGACGATGCAGCCGGTCTGTTCTGCAGCAAAGCGGCAGGGCTGCTCGTAGAACTTGGCGCTGCTCGCCATGAAAGAACCGCCGTGAATGTAGATGAGCACGGGTCTTGTCTTACCGACGGAATCTGCCCTCTCGTATCTGTAAACGAGGACTTTTCTGCCCTCGGAATCGATCTCAAAGCTGCTGTCGTTTACCTGATCGGTGCAGCAGTCAAGGCACTGTGTCTTGGTGGTGGCCCTCATTCCCTCAACGGAGAACTTGAAAGGCGCAGCGGTCATTTTCTGGAATGTAAGAATGGCATTCCTGATGAAGAATTCCCTCTTATCGAGCACGCCTTCCCTGTCGTCGTCAGGAATGCTCTTGATCGCGATATCAAGACCGTCAACGTTTATGTGATTATCCTCAGCAACTATCTTGCTGATCAGTTCCCTGCTGCACTTTTCCATTAGATTAAACCTTTCCCATTATTCCGGATCTGCCGAAAAGATATGATAGCACTACAACGACCAGAAGTGCAGTAAAAGCACCCAGGACGATAAACCACCCCTGGAAATCGAACAGGAGCATTATGAGCGTCGCAATGCAATACTTGATGGCACCCGTAATGTAGTAGATTACGCTGATCTTCTGACGGTGCCTTATGCCCGCGGAAAAAACGTTTAACACCGCATGCATGCCGGTTATCCAAACGAACATCGCCGCCGTCCACAGGTAGAAATGCGGAATGTTGAACCAGGACAAGATCGCAAGCGCGATGATGTACAGGGCATAGATCATCGAAGGGATTATTCCGTAAGAAAGGAGCGATCCCTGTATCCTCACGGTATCCTTGATAGGCTTGAAATGCGTGTTCTTATTGTTGTCCTCGTAGATAGTCTTTATGTCGATGCCTGCGATCGGGATGCCTTCCTTGTGCGCGGTAACGAGAACGTTAAGCTCGTACTCGTACTTATTTCCCGGGATATCGCAAAGCCAGCTTGTAAGCCTTACGGGAAATCCCCTGAGGCCGGACTGGTTATCTCTTAAATATACACCGGTAACTATAGTATAAACGGTCTTCGAAAGGTCATTGCCGATCCTCGACTTAACGGGAATGTGCTCGGAAAGGTCTCTCATTCCCAAAACGATACCCTCGGACTTTGAAACGAGCTTTGCGACTCTTTCGATGTCGTCGATCGCATGCTGTCCGTCAGCATCCGCAGTTACGATATAGGAGACCTCATCAGCCAGGTTGTTGCCGATGAACTCAAAACCGCGCTTAAGCGCATAGCCTTTACCCTTGTTGGAGTTATAAGTGACGTAATAGACGTCGTTCTTGACCTCTTCGAAAATTGGATCAAATTTATGGTCACTGCCGTCATTGCATACGACAATAACAAATCCCCTTGCCTTAAGTTCTCTGACCAGAGCCGGGAACTTGACGTCAGGATTGTATACTGGCAACAGAACGGCCGTCTTCATTTAAACCCCTTTATTTAAAAAATAAGCACACTCAATAATTTTATATTTTAATTACAATTTTTCAATGCTAAAATAAGCACGTCGTGTTTAATCGACTAAATTCACAGCTTATGCTGTCCGACATGGAGGAAAGATTATGTTCTGTTCAAATTGTGGTTCTACATTTGAAGATGGCAATGCTTTTTGCCCTATGTGCGGTTCTCCCGCAGCTACACCTGCACCCGCACCCGCACCTGCTCCTTATGCTGCTCCCACTTATGACTATGCACCTGCACCGTCAATGCAGCCCGCCTACTCTGCGGCTCCTGCCGCATCCGCAGGCAATCCCGATGACGCTAAGAGCTGCCTAATCTCAGGTATCCTCGCTGCTGCATTCTCATGCACCTTCTTCCTCAGCTTCCTCGGTCTCGTTTTCGGACCCATGGGACTTGGTAAGTGCAAGTCATATCAGCAGACTTACAATGAATATCCCGTCAAGGTAAGGATCGCTAAGTATCTTTCCATCGGCGGAATGGCTTTCGGCGGTTTCTGGACGATCTACCTCTTGATCTGGGTCATCGGCTTTATCATCGGCATCGCTTCAAACGTACGTTAATCGTTACATCAGGTAATTTATGGGGACTGCACCGCAGTCCCCTTTTAATTTGCAACAAAAAAGGGGCTAAATAAGCCCCTTCTTTATGAACCGTTCAATTATCAGACCTTAAGTTCTACGTCATCTACCGCAAGATCAGCTTCGTGAGCCTTGAGCAGCGGATTTACACACTCATTAAGGAATGCATCGACCTGCTCGGGGCATCTGCCGATATAGAGCTTGGGATCCTTTAAAGCCAGGAGCTCGTCCATCGTCATGCCGAACTTGGAATCTGCTGCGATCCTCTCGAGAAGATCGTTGGGCTTACCTTCATTCTTAACGACAGAACCTGCCTGCATGGAGAGCTGACGGATCTCTTCGTGGAGTTCCTGACGGTTTCCGCCCTTCTTCGTAACTTCCATCATGATGTTTTCAGTCATCATGAAAGGAAGTTCATCCAGGATGTGCTTTTCGATCATCTTGGGATATACGACAAGACCGGAAGCTACATTCGTATAGATACCGAGGATCGCGTCAACGGCGAGGAATGCCTCAGGTACGGAGATACGCTTGTTAGCAGAGTCATCAAGTGTTCTCTCAAACCACTGCTCAGATGAAGTCATGGCAGGATTGAGAACATCAGCGATGACATATCTGGAAAGAGAAGCAATTCTCTCAGATCTCATCGGGTTTCTCTTGTAAGCCATTGCGGATGAACCGATCTGGTTCTTCTCGAAAGGCTCTTCGATCTCCTTTAAGTGCTGGAGAAGTCTGATGTCGTTTGAGAACTTGTGAGCGCTCTGGGCGATCGCGGCAAGTGCCGAAAGAACCGTGAAATCGATCTTTCTTGAATATGTCTGGCCGGATACATAGTAAGAAGACTCAAAGCCCATCTTTGCGCAGATCTTCTTGTCGAGTTCAACGCACTTGGAATGATCACCGTCGAAAAGATCAAGGAACGAAGCCTGTGTACCGGTTGTTCCCTTGCATCCGAGGAGCTTTAAGGAAGCGATCGCATTCTCGACCGTCTCAAGATCGAAAACAAGATCCTGGAGCCAGAGTGTTGCCCTCTTGCCTACCGTTACGAGCTGTGCAGGCTGGAAATGAGTAAATCCCAGAGTAGGCATTGCCTTGTATTCATCAGCAAACTTGGCAAGCTTGGAGATGAGGACGACAAGTCTCTTCCTGATAAGCGTAAGCGCATCGCGCATAATGATGATGTCAGTGTTGTCGCCGACGTAGCATGAAGTAGCTCCGAGGTGGATGATCCTGTCAGCGCCTGATCCTGCTACCTGCTTGCCGTATGAATGAACATGAGCCATTACGTCATGACGGCGGATCTTCTCTTCAGCTGCGGCATCCTCATAATCGATGTCATCCTTGTGAGCCTTGAGATCAGCGATCTGCTCATCAGTGATGTCGAGGCCTAATTCTTTCTCAGCTTCAGCCAATGCAATCCAAAGAAGTCTCCATGTACGGAACTTCTTGTCGGGAGAAAAAATGAACTGCATCTCCCTGCTCGCATATCTCGAATTCAGGGGGCTCTCATAAATATCTTTTGCCATGTTGGAATCAACCCTCCAGAAGTTTATCTATAGCAGTAATTTTAGCACAAACGCTGAGGATGCTCACTGCCTTGACGATGTTTTCGACCGGCGGGAATGAAGGACAAAGACGGATGTTGGAATCATCGGGATCCTTGCCGTAAGGGAAGCTTGCGCCTGCAGGTGTAAGGGCAACTCCTGCCTCCTTGCACATGGAAACGACCTTTGTTGCAGTGCCCGGGAATGCATAGAAGCTTACGAAATATCCGCCCTTGGGATCTGTCCAGTGCCAGAGGCCGCAATCACCCAGTTCTTCCTTAAGGACCTTCTGAACAGCCTCGAACTTGGGTCTCAGGATCTCAGCATGCTTTCTCATGTGCTTGTCTACTGCAGCTGCATCGGGCAGGAATCTTGCATGAGCAAGCTGGTTGACTTTATTGGTGCAGATGGCCTGAACGCCAAGATACTTCTTGGCTCTTGCCATATTGTCAGGGTTTGTTGCAAAGCAGGAGATTCCGCCGCCTGCGAACGTGACCTTGGATGAAGATGCGAACTCATAAGGTCTGTTGGGGTTGCCTGCCTCAGCGCAGAGTGAAAGGATATCAGGGATGTGTCCCCTCTGGCTGTCATCAGCAGTGATGTGGTGAACGCAATAAGCGTTGTCCCACATGATCCTGAAATCAGGAGCTGCAGTCTTCATAGATGCAAGTCTTCTGCATGTCTCTTCGGAATATACGATTCCGTCAGGGTTGCTGTAGCAGGGTACGCACCAGATACCAAGGACCTTGGGATCCTTTACGAGTTCTTCAACAACGTCCATGTCAGGACCGTTCTCTGTCATCGGAACCGAAATAAGCTCAAAGCCCAATGTCTCGGTAACCCTGAAATGTCTGTCGTAACCCGGAGCCGGGCAAAGCCACTTACGGCCTTCAACTTCATACCAGGGCTTTGCTGACTCGATCTCGCCGAAGACCATTGAACGCATGAGAGCGTCAAACATCTGGTTAAGGCTTGATGAGTTACCCATGAAGATGTTATCGATATCTGTCTCGAGTACTTCGGCGAAAACCTTGCGGACATCATCGATACCCGCGGGAACGCCGTAGTTTCTGACATCCTGGTTGTTTACGGACATAAATCCGGATTCACTCAGGTCGTCGTACATATCGCTTGCAAGATCAAGCTGCTGAGTTGAAGGAACTCCGCGTGTCATATTGAGAGAAAGGCTCATAGCCTTGTACTCTTCATAGCGCTTAATAAGAAGTTCCCTCTCCTGCTTAAGCTCGTCAGCAGTCATTTCCTTGTAGCTCTTCATGTCAGATTCCTCTTTCAAAATGAAATTCTGTTATTTGAAAATTGCATGTTACAGGCGTATTCCGCCTCAAAACCTCAACAATTATATTGAATATGCAATTTCAAAGCAATCAAATTTCATTATTTTATATAAAGGTCTGATTTTTCTACAATTTGCACCACTAAAACGGAATTAACTCGATTTTTTTAATCATTCCGCTTGTGTCATGGGTCACCTGCGCAACAAGAAAACTGACATCAAGATCATAAAGACCGTATTTCCTGATTAGGATCTCAGTGGTCTTCACTATCTTCATTCGTTTCTTACGGTCAACGGTCTCGGCCGAGGTAGGATAGTTTCCCTTATTCTTTCTGGATCTGACTTCAACGACATAGATCGCATCGTCTTTTCTGAATACGCAGTCGAGTTCACCCACATTATGTACTTCAAAGTTTCTGCAGATCAGCTGAAACCCTTTATCCGTCAGCGCTTTGACGACTGCGTCCTCTCCGGAATCACCGATCATTCGCTTGATTGTTTTCTTATCATTTTCACTCATTTTCATGCTCCGCACGGATTAATCAAAAGTCTTTTAGCTATATGTGTTTTATTGTTATTTTTTAACTTTATTGCATTAAAAATGTTTCTATCTTATATTTTAAGAACTAAATCAATTGGGGTTTTCTATGGGTGATGTCAATTTTGCTTTAACCGATCTTACCGCTTCCATTGAAGCGTTTGACGGCACACACTTTTCCGGCGATTCTTTTGCATCACTTTGCGGCAGACTTTCCATATCCAAGATCGAAGATTTCGTTTATGCGGACGGTAAGCTTATCAAGCGTACAGTCTCTTATATTTCAGGCGATTCCGATTCCGAATACATTGACAACAACATAGAATGCGTTGACGGCGTTAACATCGTCATCCGCTATTACAGGAACAATTTTGCTCCCATTAACGATTCAAGCATCAACGATATGGCAGCCATCTTCTGCAAGACCATAAGTGACTGCATCGCATTGGCCCGCGTTAAGGAACTTTTCGGTAACATGCGTTACATCAATCCCGATACGGGTCTTCACAACCTCAACTATTACCATATGGCGATCAGGAAGATCATGGATTCGGAAGACCGTTTCATGTTCTCCTGTGCATTCATCTCCCTTAAGGGATTCAACCAGCTCAACAGATTCTTCGGTTCAGACATCACCGGCAAAGCCATCAGGATGTTCGCCCAGAAGGTCGAGGAATTCGTAAACAAAGAATCCGGTGAGTTTGCTGTCCATTTAGGCGGAGATAATTTCGTTGTCGTCATACATACAACCAAACTTGAAGCGCTTAAGTCTTTCCTCTCCGCTGTCCAGGTTACTCTGGAAAGCGATGGTGAAAGCTTCTCCCATATCGTTTCCGCAAGAGCAGGCATCACCAACATTTCATCAAGGCACGTTACTTCCAATGATGTACTCGGCGAATGCTCCATCACACTTCAGATCGCAAGAAGGAGCGGCGAAGACTTCGTCATGTTCTCCGAGATGGATGCTGCTCATGACAATCAGAAGAACATCGCTAAAACGATCTCCAAGGCTGTAGATGAAAACAAATTTCTCATCTACTATCAGCCCGTTGTCGAGACCGAAGGCAAGCCCACGCTCTTTGAAGCTGAAGCTCTCGCAAGATGGCCGCGTGACGGAAGGATCACGGCTCCCGATGAATTCATCGATTACGCCAGAAACTCAGGCATCGTTACCAAGATCGACTTCCACGTCCTCAATAAAGTATGCGAGGCTATTAAGGCCTGGTCCGCGGCAGGTTACGAGCTCGTGCCTCTCACCTGCAATTTCGCCAGTAAGAATCTCTTCAATTCCAAACTGGTCAGCGACATCATCGACATCATCGACAGTCACGAAGTTGACAGAAAGCTGATCGGCATCGAATTCTCAGAACCTGACTTCAAAGGCGGCAGACGTCTTCTTACACAGGCTGCGCAGGAACTTTCCGAGAAAGGCATTAAGGTCACGATCGACAAGTTCGGTCTCGGAAGATCATCTCTCGATCTCCTCCAGGATCTCAAAGCCGATTATCTGAAATTCGACTTCGGCCAGCTCTCTTTAGAAGACCCGCGCGGAAGCATTATCGTTAAAGACATGATCAACCTTGCCGAGATGCTCGGTTTCACAGTAATCTGCAAAGGCGTTAAGACCAGAGAAGATGCAAACGAGCTGATGCTCAGCGGATGCACCCACTTCCAGTCGTTTATCTACGATAAGCCTTTGAGCGAGAGATTCTTTGAGCGCAGACTGAAGAATCCGGTTTATACTGAATAGATCATTTTTATTTAGCTTATATTTTTTCGGAGGTGTCCTTTATGATTTCAGAAAGGCTCAAAAAACAATTGGCCGGCGGTTCACAGATCCGCAAGATGTTCGAAGAAGGCAATCGTCTCAAGGCGATCTACGGTGCTGATAAGGTTTACGACTTCTCCATCGGCAACCCTGACCTCGAACCGCCTCACGAAGTAAGTGACGCTCTCAAAGAACTCGCAGCAAATCCCACTCCCGGCATGCACGGCTACATGAGCAACAGCGGATATGAATCCACAAGAGCTGCGATCGCTGCCAAGAAATCTGCAGAGTCAGGCCTTGAGATCGGAAGCGGCGCAGTCTGCATGACAGTCGGCGCAGCATCAGCCATGAACGATGTTCTCCACTCTCTGCTCGATCCCGATGATGAAGTAATCGTAATCGCTCCTTACTTCATGGAATACAACGGATATATCGGTAACCACGGCGGAAAGCCCGTCATCGTCCAGACTGACGACAAGTTCATGCCCGTCATCAGCAGCATCCGTGATGCCATTACACCCAAGACCAAGGCGATCATCATAAATTCTCCCAACAACCCTTCAGGCGTTGTATATCCCGCATCCCTCCTTTCCGAGCTGAATGACATGCTCAAAGCACAGGATCACGTCATCCACGTAATCTCAGACGAGCCTTATATCGACCTCGTTTATGACGGAATGACCGTTCCCTGCGCTCTTTCTTACATTGACAACCTCATCGTATGCTTCTCATGGAGCAAGTCTCTTTCACTTCCCGGCGAGAGGATCGGTTACACTTTGGTATCTCCTAAGAATGCTGACTACGATGACCTCACTGCCGCAATCGTTCTTTCAAACAGAACACTCGGAAGCGTTAATGCTCCCGCCATCTGGCAGCGTGTAATCGAGAAGTCCCTCAACGCAAAGGTTGACGTTTCCAACTACGAGCACAGAAGAAACCTTCTTTACTCGAACATCGTTGATGCAGGATTTGACGCAGTCAAGCCCAACGGCGCGCTCTATATCTTCATGAACACACCGGAAGGCCTGACCGACGACAAATTCTCTGAGCTTTGCGCTTCAAAGAACCTCCTTCTCGTTAAGGGTTCCAGTTTCTCCAGGCCCGGCTATTGCAGACTCGCTTTCTGCGTTTCAGAGAGCACAATAAAGAATTCACGTCAGGCTTTCTTCGCGATCGCCGAGGAGCTCGGACTTCCGCACCGCGCTTCACTCTGAGAGCCATTCCCAGAGGGCCGGCAGCAGAGCCCAAGATCAATAATCCGATTACCATGACAGGAGAGGTTTCCTCTCCTGTTTTTGGTATATAGGGTTTGAATTTCAAGGTCTGATCCTTGTTCTTCAGATCGTTATGTCTTACGATCTCAATGTCTTTCATCTGAATGCCAGTGCTTATTTCTTCTTCTGTCGCGACATCGTAGATGTTCTCGAATATGACCACAGAGTCTCCCGAACTGACAGATTCCGTATTAAACGTTAAAGGAACATGCACCGTTCCATTGCTCGCTGCAGGAGTAAACAAAACGCTGTTGGTTACGGGTATCCCGTTATTCATTATCTGTGTACCGTCAGCCTTGTAGAGCGTAGCGGTCGCACAATACGTGTTACCGGCGGTAAACCCTTTATACATGACCTTGTCAGAGATCTTAACCTTGCCTGTCAGAGCACTTATCGTTTTCGTTCCGGAAGAGCTTGTGGCTACAGTTGATGCAGCAGGCCTAAACACCGTCTGGTCTTTGTCATTTATATCCTCATGTACTGCTATCTCGATTCCCTTCCTTGATTCCCTGAGGCTTTCAAAAACTACCAATTCAGTGTATTCATAAGATATCTTCACGTTCTTGAAAAGCACTTCTACATGCCCGTTGCTCTTCTCTGCAGTAAAATCAACGGTAACAACATATTTCTTTCCTTCGCTGTCTACGTATTCTTTGCCCGTGGCTTTGTTCATCAGTATTCCCGTTACCTGATACTTCCTGCCCGCCTTGAGTCCCGTATAAGAAACCGTGTCAGTAATGTTGCAGGTCTCTGAATAAGTAAGTGTCCTTGTCTTGTTTATGCTGTCTCTGGCAGTGGTTTTAATCTTCACGACATCCACGGTCTGGTCTTCATCATTGGTGTCATAGTGGATCACAAGATCGATACCGCCCGACGAGAGCTTTTCGCCGGCCACTACCGGTCCTTGGAGAACAGTCGTATCAACGTGCTCGAAAACAACCTTTATATATCCTTCCTTCTTCTCAGCCTTGAATTCCGCTGACGCCGTATAAGGCTTGCCTTTTGAGTTTAATAATTCCTTTCCCGTCTTCTTATCCATCAGCGTTCCGGTTATCTTATATGTATTACCCACGATCAGATTTTTATATGAAACATAATCAGTCAGTGTAACGTCTTTTCCGTATGACGCGATCTTTAGCTTGTCATTACCGGTAAAGCTGTCTATCTTCTCATCGATCAGTTCGGTCCTGATATCAGGAATGCTCACCTGCTGTTCTTTGTTGTTGATGTCTGCGTGCCTTGCGAAAAGCAGTTCCTTCCCGCTTAAATCAACAATAAAGACTTCTTCCATAACGGTTAACGTCTCACCTTTAAGCGCGGTTCCGTCAACGGTAAACTGTATCTTCAGAGTTCCTGAGCGGTCGCCGTCCGGTTCTATCTTCAAAGGCGTATCGAAAGCTTTTACGATCACCGTTCCGTCTGATCTCACGAGCCATGCCCTGACCTTATACTGATATCCCGGCAACAGATTCTGATAAGAAAGGATGTCAGTGATGCCGGCATCCTTGATTGCTGCCAGTTCCTTGGATCCGTCAGCGGTGCTTACCGCCCTTGTCGATATCGATGAAACATAATCGTTGTAGTAATCGATCTTCCTGTCTTTGTTTCCTGAGGCGCTGCTCAGCGCAGGATCTGATTCAGAGCCCTTAATTATGTCTTTGGCGAAACGTACTACTATGGTCCTTGCTTCAGTACTCACATTCATTCCGGCGGGTGCCTTGGTCTCGGTTATCACATAAGTTCCTTGCGGTACGATATGAACACCCTTGGAATCCTTGAAAAGCTTGTCTCCTTTTACGAAATGCTCTTCATCGTATAAGACTTTCCCGTCCTTATCAGTCTTGAAGCTCCACATTCTCGAAGGCTTTATCTTCTTGTAGCTGTCATTCTCATAAAAACCGTTGTAGTAATTCAGTGTGAATTCCGCGCCTTCGACAGGGATCATCGAAACAACTTCATTGGAAAGGCTGCTGCTCCTGACCTTCTTTATCAGCCAGTCGAACCGGGTAAAAACAGGCTCGTCCGAGAATTCAAACTCAGCCGTCTCATTTTCCGTTACGGTGAAAGTCTTTTCTGATGTATCCAGATACATTCCGTATCCTGAATGAACTTCCTTTGCGATGTATTCACCGACAGGCAGATCTATCTCATCTTTAATATCTCCCGTCTTCACCTTAACACCGTCAGGATATTTGATCTCAGAAGGCTTCCCGTCCTTCCCGAATATTACCGTCAAGGCCAGTGCTCCGCTTTTCTTATAGATAATGCTGTATTCTGTTCCTTCAGGAGAATAAAGACTTGTATCAACTTCATCGTTCTCGTTTACCGCTAATTTCTTCCTGAACAAAGCTTTTGAAGTGACCGGGCATTCATTAAGCACGATCTTGTCATCTAACACCTGATACGTCAAAGGATCTGCCGAAACATAGGTAACTGCTTCGTTTCCTTCCTGATGAATCTTAATTAGCAAAGGCTTTGAACTGTCTGTAAGCATATAACCTTCAGGTGCCTTGATCTCGGTT
>SVJC01000034.1 GCA_015069215.1 Oscillospiraceae bacterium | reverse complement strand
CAAGCAGCATAAATCCATTAATGCTAAAACAAAGACCGGATTTGACTCCGGTCTGTTTGCTGTGCCTAGTTGTTTCAAAACAAAAACCTGCCAACAAGCTCTTGATTTTTGTTAGCAGGTTTTTTGTACAATTCAGCGTTATTTGCATAAAATCGTGCACAAAAACGAGTCGTTTACTACACTTTTCAGGTAAATGCTTATCCGCCTGCGTCCATGTTGATTTTCGACAAGACATTAGATGCCCTGCAATCCAATAAAACAGGACGAAACTTTGATTATCAAATTATCAAATTACACTTTCAGGGGTGCCTGAGGGGCAAATTTTTAGGTAAAAATCCTAACGAAAAACAACTTTAATTGAAAGAGCGTTCTTGATATTATTCGTATTGCTATAAAAGGGGGCAAAAAGTTATGTACAAACAGGAAGGTACCAAGGTCGCCATCATCGGCGCAGGTGCGGTAGGATCAACAACCGCTTTCGCAATCGCAATGCAGCAGCTTTGCTCAGAGCTCGTTCTTATTGACGTTAATAAGGAAAAGGCTCTCGGTGAGGCTCTTGATATCAGCCACGGACTTCCGTTCATCGGCGATATGTATATTCATTCCGGCGATTACAGTGATGTTAAGGATGCAGACTGCATCATCATCACGGCAGGTATCCCGAGAAAAGAAGGCGAGACAAGACTTGACCTCGCAAAGAAGAACGTCAAGCTCGCTCACGTTATCACAGACAGCATCATGGAGCACTACAACAAGGGTGTCATCATGGTCATCTCCAACCCTTGCGACCTTGTAACATATAAGGTTGCAGAGTGGTCCGGACTTCCTTCGAACCTGATCATCGGTTCAGGCACAAACCTCGACTCCGCACGTTTCAGAGTCCTCATCTCCAGAAAGCTCGGCGTTGACGTCAGAAACGTTCACGGTTATATCCTCGGCGAGCACGGTGAGACACAGTTCCCTTGCTGGAGCCATACTCACGTTGCCGGTATGGGCATTGACGAGTACGCAGAAGCTATCGGCGTTCCTTTCGGCCAGGATGTTAAGGATGAGATCGCTCAGCAGACAAAGTCTTCCGGCGCTCAGATCATCAAGCTCAAGGGCGCAACATTCAACGGTATCGCTGTCAGCGCTGCTACACTTCTCAGATCCATCACAGAAGACGAGCATACTATCAGAACAGTATCCACAAGACTTAACGGCGAGTACGGCATCAGCGGCGTAACGCTTGACGTTCCCGCACTTATCGGTGCAAACGGCGTAGACAAGATCATCGACATGCGTCTTACCGATGAGGAATATCAGCTCCTCAAGAGATCCGAAGCAAATATGCGTGAAGCCATCGCTTCCGTTGAGGATCTCTGATAAGTAATCCCAATTCGAAACCGCTGATCCCCCTGAAATTCAGGGGGATTTTTCGTGCCGGATTTTAAGGACATTTTGTGGCACTGTGCCCCTTAAATAAATAAAGCAAAATTAATCGTGATATAATAACGGAACAATCTGCAAACAAAATAGGATTGGAGACAAATAATGCTTAACGTTCTGAAGAGGATCACTTCAGCGGGAATCGCCTTGTTGATAACGGTTTCCGCCCTGTGCGCATTCACACGCTTAAACGAGCATAAGGTAAATGCCGATACGACAAACCAGGTCTCACTTACTCTTGCAGGAACAGCCCGCATGCAGACATACGGGAACAAGAAGGGATCGTTCAGTGACGGTGTACTCACCCTCGGAAAAAAGGGGAAGAAGAGGATCGAGGCCGTTACTTTAAGCTTCAAGAATACTACCGGGTATGAGGGAAGCCTCCGTTACATGGTCTATGTCCAGAAAAAAGGCTGGACTTCCTGGACCGAGAGCGGAAAGAGAGCCGGCACGGTCGGCAAGGGCCTCAGGGTAGAAGCCGTCAGGATCGAACTGACCGGTGAACTTGCAAAGCACTACAGTGTCATTTACAGCACATACATGCAGACATACAAGGCCAAACAGGGCTGGGTCAATGACGGTGCCGTGGCAGGTTCTCCGGGTGACGGAAAGAGAGTCCAGGAGATCCAGATCAAGATCGTTCCCAGGGATTCCCTCGGTGAAACACCTACGATCGCTTACCGCATGTACAGGGATCATTACAAGTGGTCTTCCTCATGGTACAGGAACGGTGCGGTCTCCGGCGTTACTTCAGGTTCATACCAGAAGCACGAAGGCCTCATGATGACCGTAACAAACACCAAGTACACCGGAAACGTTGAATACCGCGCAAGAGGCGACGGATATTCATGGTCCGCCTGGTGCAAGAACAACTCGCCCGTAGGCAAGTTCAAGAAAAAGAACGGCAAGCGAATGGAAGAGGTCCAGGTAAGGCTGACCGGTGAGCTCGCAGAGCATTTCGATGTCTATTACAGGACCTGTGCCCGTGAAAAGGGCTGGCTCGGCTGGGCAAAGAACGGCGAGAGCTCCGGAACCGAGAAATACGGTTATTACATCATGGCTTTCCAGTGCGTTCTCGTTCCCAAGGGATCTTCCGCTCCGGGCGATCTTAACGGCATAAAGAGCAAATACACTTCGACATACCTTGTAAACGGCAACCCTGTTCTCAAGTTTGCTGATTTCAAGGCTGATTACAAGAAGTCGAACACAATGCTCGGAATGGACGTCTCCAAGTATCAGGGCAACATCGATTTCAAGAAGGCCAAGGCTGCAGGAGTTGAATTCGTCATCCTCCGCTGCTACGTAAGAAACAACTATTACGACAAGACCAAGAAGAAGTATGTCTGGTGCAATGCTCCCGACACGAAGTTCGAGCAGTACTACAAGGATGCCAAGGCGGCAGGCCTCAAGATCGGCGTATATTTCTTTACCTGTGACTACACTGAAGAGAATATGCGCAAATACACCAAGGATATGATCAACAAGTGTCTCAAGGGCAAGAAGATCGATTTCCCGATCGCGTTCGACTGGGAGAACTTCGATTACTACAAGCGTGCCCACAAGAGCAAGGGCTGGTCTACTTCCACGATGAACAAGCACATCGACGATGATCTCAACAAGATGGTCGCGATCTTCGCTGAAGAAGTCGAGAGTGCAGGTTATACCGCATCGATCTATGGCAGCAAGTCAAGGCTTGAAGGCACATGGTCACCGTCCATCAAGGCAATGAACCAGGGCAAGAACAATCTGTCCATCTGGATGGCTCACTGGGTATCCAAGTCATCTTACAAGGGATCTTATTACATGTGGCAGGTCAACTCCCACGGAAGAGTTCCCGGTATCAGCGGTGACGTGGATCTCGATATCGCTTACATCGACAGGCTCCCTCCTGCAACGACTCCGGTCAAGCCGGATGAACCTGACAAGCCCGAAGATCCTAAGGATCCGGAATCAGATACAGGAGCAACCGATAACTCAAAGCCTGCGGACAACTCACAGACGCCTTCCGGAGATGAAGGAAAGACTGAAGGCGAGGCTCCGGCAGCGGATGAGGGCAAGGTACCTTCTGAGGAGGGCACTGAACCTGATGAGGATTCCACTGCAACCGCAGGCGGAAGCAGATCAGCTTCCGAAGAGCCTGAAGATAAAGCAGGAAACGATGCTTCTGAAGGCGAAGACAAGTCTGAGACTCCTGCCAAGGAAGACGTAAAGTCTTCTGAACAGGCCAAGGCTACGGCGCCCGACGTCAAGCCCGCAGAGCCTGAGAAGGAAGAGGAACCGCCCAAGGACGCAGTTCCCGTAAGGCAGCAGGAGCCGAAGCAGCAGCCCGAAGAGGTTACGACCGAAGAACCGAAATAATTACTGAAATTGAACAATAAAAAACGAGGGGATTGTAAAAATGGAAATCAGCGCAGTAGTAATGGCCGCAGGTAAAAGCACGAGAATGAAGTCGAAGCACTCAAAGGTAGTGTTTCAGGTTTCGGGAAAGGCCATTATCCAATGGGTGTCAGACGCGCTTTTCGACGCGGGCTGCAAGGATCAGGTCTATATCGTAGGTGAGACCCAGGCCGAGATAAGAAGCATCTTAGGCGAGAATGTCGCTTACGTTCTTCAGGAAGAGCAGCGCGGAACGGGTCACGCCGTCATGCAGGCAGCTCCTTTCCTTGAGGGAAGAGACGGACTTACGATAGTTCTTCCGGGTGACTGCCCGATGGTTTCAGCAGAGACCATAACAAAGGCTTTGAACGCATTTGAGTCTGTTGACGGCAACTGCGCAGCTATCCTCATCACAGCTGAAGCTGACGATCCGACCGGTTACGGAAGGATAGTAAGAGACAAAGACGGTAACGTCCTCAAGATCGTTGAGCATAAGGACTGCACCGAAGAGGAACTTAAGATCAGGGAGATCAACTCTTCGATGTATGTTTTCAAGACACCGCTCCTGCTTTCCGCTCTTGGAAGGATCGGCGCAAACAATGCGCAGAAGGAATACTACCTCACGGATACGATCGGCATCCTCATCGGGGACGGTTACAAGGTCGGTGCCGTCGTCTGCGACTTTGACGATACGCGCGGAATCAACGACAGGATCCAGCTTGCGCAGGTACAGGCGATAATGAACCGCAGGATAATCGAAAGGCACATGAAAAACGGCGTTACGATAATCGATCCGGCATCCACCTGGATCCATCACGCGGTAGAGATCGGCCAGGACACGACGATCCTCCCGGGCACTACGCTCATGGGCAACACAGTCATCGGATCTGACTGCATCATCGGTGAGAATACGAGGATCGATTGTTCCGAGATAGGCGACGAGACCACGATCGACAATTCCATCGTAACCGGAAGCCGCGTCGGAAAAGACTGCCGTATCGGACCTTTCTCGCACATCAGGCCTGACTGCGTCATCGATGACCAGGTCACGATCGGCGCATATGTTGAAGTCAAGGCATCCGTCATCGGAGCACACACACGTGCAAGACACCTTACCTACATCGGTGACTCAAAGGTCGGAAAGAACGTTAACTTCGGATGCGGAACCGTTACATGTAACTTCGACGGTCAGGACAAAGTCGGATGCACCATCGAGGACAACGTTTTCATCGGAGGTAACTCCAACATCGTATCCGCAGTCGTTCTCGGCAAGGATTCATATATCGCTGCAGGATCCACGATCACCAACGATGTTGAGCCTCTTGCTCTCGGAATCGGCCGTTCCAAGCAGGTCAACAGACCTAACTGGGTGGCTGAGAAAGCCCGCATGAGAGGCCAGAACTACATCGTACTCGACGACAGACGTTCGGAATTCTGATATGTGGATAGTTGCAGGGCTCGGAAATCCGGGCAGACAGTATATGTACACGTGGCATAACATGGGGTACCTCGCTGTTGACATGCTGTGCGAAAAGCACGGCATTTCCCTTGATAAGGACAAGTTTAAGGGAATGTACGGCAAGGGTAAGATCGCCGGTCAGGATGTCATAGTCATCAAGCCCGTGACTTACATGAACCTTTCAGGCGAGTGCCTTGTTGAGGCGAGCCGTTTTTTCAAGGTCGATCCCACGCACATCATTACGGTTTACGATGACATAGACATCAAGAAGGGCACCATCAGGGTCAGACCCAAAGGCAGCGCGGGCACGCACAACGGCATGAAGTCCTGCATCCAGCTTTTGGGTACGGAGAATTTCCCGCGCGTACGTATCGGCACGGGCCCGGTCCCTGAACATTTTGACCTGATAAACTATGTCCTTTCGGAAGTCCCCAAGGAAGAACGTCTCATAATGAACGATGCTTTCATCGAAGCCTGTGCGGCCATTGAGGGAATCATAGCAAATGGATCAGCAAATAAATGAACTGCTGGCTCTGATCGGGGCGGACAAGACCGTTGTTGAAGGTCTTGAAAAGTCCAGGAAAGAGGGCAGACATCTTAATGTCTCAGGCGTTTGTGCTGAGCAGAAGGCGTTTCTTATCAGTGCGCTTGCTTCGTACAAGTCCTTAAAGCCTGTGGTCATAGTACCTGACGCGGCACGCGCCAGGATGATGTCGCGCGCACTTTCCGCATTTGTTGACGGCTCCGTTGCAACCCTTATTCCTGCTGAGCTTTCGCTGCTTACGGCTGAGGCTTCATCACGCGAGCTTGAACTTAACAGATGCGCTGCATTGGCAGAGCTCGTTACGGGCAGCTTCGGTGCTGCGGTAATTACCTCGGGCGCTCTCATGAGCAAGCTCGAAGACCCTGCTGCCTTTGCTTCAAGGATAATGGATCTTGAGACAGGCACGACGGTCGACCCCGATGAAATGATCGTAAAGCTCACTGAAATGGGCTACGAGAAGGTTCCCCAGGTCATGGAAAGAGGCGAGTTCGCAAGAAGGGGAGACATCCTGGATATCTTCCCTCCGGACATGAACGAGCCTGTCAGAATAAGCTTTTTCGACGATGAGATCGACCAGCTGAAAAACTTCGATCTGGAGACCCAGCGCTCCACCGAGATGCTCAGTTCCGTCCGCGTTATTCCCGTAAGGGTCTATTCCGCTGGCGATGAGGATGCCCGTAAGGACGCCGCGGAAAAGATCAGGGAACAGGCGAAAGAAGACATCTCGAACATGAAGACCGATTCGCGCGAAGCAAGACGCGCGGCGGAGCTCCTTTCACGTACCGCGGAAGCGGATGCCCAGAAGATCGAGCTCGGAGGCCAGCCCACGGGTATCGCGCGCTGGATCGGGCTGCTTCTTTCCAAGAGCGCGTGCGCGATCGATTATGTTGAATTGAACAGCGCATCTGATGTGCTTTGGTTTGCCGATGAGCTTGTGGATACTGACGCAAGAATGAAGGCATATTCAGCCGAATACATGCAGCGCTGCACCGAGTCGTTTGAGGCGGGAACCGCGCCGTCATGCGCTCCGGAGGCTGTTTTCGATACCTCCGCGGTAATGAAAAAGATAGACAATCTTGCAAAAGTCGTTACTCTTGCAACGTTTGCTTCAACGGGCGGCGGACTGCCCGGCGGTGTCAACGTCTCCACTTCGGGATTCCCTGCAGACAACTATTCCGGAAGGATAGGAGATCTCGCCGAAGCATATAAAGGCACAAAGGGAATAAAGATAATCCTGCCTGAAGGCAAGAGGACTGAAGCGTTAAGGGACAGCCTGATCGAAGCGGGCGCGATGCCTGACATAATATACGCGGATCTTCCGCAGGGATTTTCGTACCCCGCGCTCGGAATAACGATCCTCGGTGAACAGGAGATCTTCGGAAGCGGGAGAGCCGCAAAGCCTAAGAAAAAGGGCGGTGCGAGGATCACTTTCTTCGGTGACATACATCCGGGCGACTTCATCGTCCATGACAAGCACGGCGTAGGAAGATACGACGGCCTCATCAACATGAAGGTCGGCGATACGCGCAAGGACTACCTCAAGATCACTTACGCAAGAGACGAGGTCTTATATATCCTGCCCGAAAATCTCGATTCGCTCCAGAAATACGTCGGCCCCGGCGAGCGCGAACCTAAGCTTTCCCGCCTTGGCGGAGACGAGTGGAAGAGGCAGGTCTCAAGAGCCAGGGAATCGATCAAGAAAGTTGCTTATGACCTTCTCAAGATATATGCGGCGAGGAGTGTGAACAGTGGCTACAAGTGCGATCCTGATGACGAGCAGCAGAAACTTTTCGAGGATAAGTTCCCGTTCGTTGAGACGGAGGACCAGCTCCGCGCATGCCGCGAGATAAAAGCGGACATGGAGTCCGAAAGACCAATGGACAGGCTGCTTTGCGGCGACGTCGGATTCGGCAAGACCGAGGTCGCGTTCAGGGCCATGTTCAAGGCGGTAATGAACGGCAGACAAGCGATAATGCTCGCACCGACGACGCTTCTTGCACAGCAGCATTACCAGAATTTCGTAGAGCGCTGCAAGGGCTTCCCGGTCAACGTGGTACAGCTTTCGAGATTCGTTACGCCTGCCCAGATAAAAGCAAATCTGATAGACATCAAGAACGGCAAGGCAGACGTCATAATCGGAACGCACAGAGTGCTCTCAAACGACGTGAGACCGCCGCATCTGGGACTTCTCGTAGTTGACGAGGAACAGAGGTTCGGCGTCAATCACAAGGAAAAGATCAAGTCGATGAAGACCGACGTTGACGTTCTGTCTTTGTCCGCAACGCCCATTCCGAGAACACTTCACATGTCGCTCTCCGGCATCAGGGACATCTCCGTTCTTGAGGAAGCGCCATTCAACAGACGTGCGGTCCAGACTTATGTCATGGGTTACGACGAGCAGATAATCGTTCAGGCTTGCATGCGTGAGATCGCCAGGGGAGGCCAGATCTTTTACCTGTACAACAAGACTTCCGACATTGATAAGGTCGCTTCAAAACTTGAAGAGCTCATGCCCGGAGTGCGTGTAACTTACGCTCACGGTCAGATGCCCGAAAACGGTCTTGAAGCGGCAGTCGGTGATTTCATGGAAGGCAAGTACGATATCCTTGTCTGCACGACCATCATCGAAAACGGCGTCGACATGCCGAACGTAAACACCCTGATCGTTGAGAATTCAGACCGTTTCGGACTGTCCCAGCTCTATCAGATCAAGGGCCGTGTAGGAAGATCCGACAAGCAGGCATACGCCTACATTACCTATGATGCGGATGCTCCTCTCAACGAGGAAGCAACCAAGAGACTCAATGCGCTGCGTGAGTTCACCGAGCTCGGTTCCGGCGTCAGGATCGCCATCAGAGACCTTGAGGTAAGAGGCGCGGGCAATCTTCTCGGAGCTGAACAGCACGGCCAGATGGACGTCATCGGATACGAGCTCTACTGCAG
This sequence comes from Oscillospiraceae bacterium, assembly GCA_015069215.1. Lineage (GTDB taxonomy): Bacteria > Bacillota > Clostridia > Saccharofermentanales > Saccharofermentanaceae > Saccharofermentans. The sequence goes on along the minus strand of SVJC01000034.1, from coordinate 10,781 downwards.
ACTGCTTGATGAGGAGATCAAGACTTTGAGCCAGAGCGAAGCCGAAAAACAGAAGGCTCTCGAAGGCATGGAAACGCCCGTTGCCGGAGGGGACGTTACGATCGAAGTTGATTACGACGCATACATTCCTTCGTCTTACATACTGGATGAAGCAAGCCGCATGGCGACATACAGAAAGATAGGAAACATCAGCAGTTTCAGTCTTTACGATGATTTCATGGACGAGATCGTGGACCGTTACGGAGAACCGCCGAAAGAGATCTATATCCTTTCCGGAATCTCACTTATCCGTGCCATGGCCGGCAAACTGGGCTTTACGGGCGCATCCATCAGGAGCACAGGAGTAAGGCTTTACTTAGATCCCAAGCTGCAGCTCGACATGAACGCTCTCGGCGCTCTTCTGCGCGACAAGTTCTATGGTGCACGCGTCTCGATCAATGCGATGAGCGACAAACCGTACCTGCTCTACAAGCCCACTTCAACTAAGCAGAATGCAACGATCAACGAGATCAAAGACCTCCTCAAGATACTTAACGATAACCGCAGTAATGCTGTATAATACTGCTTGCACGCTCCAATAGTCTAATGGATAGAATAGCGGTTTCCGGTACCGTTGATGCGGGTTCGATTCCTGCTTGGAGCGCCAACTCAAAGACCTTCTGAAATGTACGAACAGTCCTCGGCGAGCGTGGCTCGCCTGCGGAACTAATTTCAGAAGGTCTTTTCGTGGCGGGTACCCCGGTGTAACAATGTTAAACCGTTGATTTACAAGGCCGTTTGCCACATTATTAACAATGTTCTGCAGTTGATTTAATGTATACTTTTAAAGGCTCGTTTGAGACCGTTAGGAGAGAGGCGGCACAGCTTAATGGGGAGTTTGACCGAAGGCATTATCCACGAAGTTAAGAAGGTTATCTGTGGAAAGGATTACGTCATTGAAGAGACTCTGACGGCGATCCTTGCAGGCGGACATATATTGATGGAAGACGTTCCTGGAGTCGGTAAGACCACTCTGGCACTGGCGTTCTCCAAGACGATGGGACTGAATTTCGGAAGAGTCCAGTTCACGCCGGACGTCCTGCCTTCGGATATCACCGGATTTTCGATGTACGACAAGAATACCGATACGATGAAGTATCAGCCCGGTGCGATCTTTCACAATCTTTTCCTTGCAGACGAGTTGAACCGTGCGTCCTCGCGTACGCAGTCCGCGCTCCTCGAGGCGATGGAAGAAGCTAACGTAACGGTTGACGGCAATACTTACATGCTGCCCGATCCGTTCATCGTTTTCGCAACGCAGAACCCGACGGGTGCTTCAGGCACGTCGCTTCTTCCGGATTCCCAGATCGACCGTTTCATGGTAAGGATCTCGATGGGATATCCGTCTGCCAAATACGAGAAGGCCATGATCGAAGGCCGCAAGAACGGCATCAATCCGATGGACAGCGTAAGGCAGCAGTGCAATGCCAAGATGCTCTTGGAAATGCAGGCAAGGGTCAACAACATTTTCGTGCACGAAGCAGTCACGGATTACATAATAAATCTGGTCAACAAGACGAGAGGCCACGCTGATCTTGAGAGAGGCGCGAGCCCGCGTGCCACGCTGGCTTTCAATGCCATGGCGAAGGCGCATGCTTACCTGGCGGGAAGGGAATATGCAGTTCCCAAGGACGTCCAGGCGGTGTTCCTGCCCGTTATCACTCACAGGCTCATGCTTACGCCTGAAGCTGAGGTCAACGGAAAGAATACAACCGACATAGCAAAAGAGATCCTCGCGTCTACTTTTGTGCCGAAGGTCTGATCCCTTATGGTCAGATCCTGGGCCGTATATATACTGTCTTTACTTTCGTCCTTCATCTTTTTCCTTTGCTACAAGATGTGGGTCTCATGGATCTGCCTGATCGTAATCCTTGCGATCCCGTTTCTGTCATTGGTGATGTGCTTGCTGGCATCACGCACCATGACGTTCAAGACGCAGTGCCCTGCTTCGGTTCTCATCGGAACACCGACCAACATTACGGTGACGACGGGCGGCATCGCCTCTTATTTTTCTTTCTGCAAACTTAAGATGACGGTGACCGACAGGATGGCCGGGACTACGAAAAAACACACCATAATCATCAACGACAAGGGCGTATCTCAGATACCCGTAAACACGAAGCATTGCGGGTGTTATTCGTACGATCTGACATGGCTTACGGTGTACGATCTTTTCGGTCTGTTTTTCACGAAAACGAATATCAACAAGATAAACGAGATACTTGTAAAGCCTGCTCCGTCGATGCCTGGCATAATGCCCGACATGTACGGATTCAAGGCCAAGAACCTCCGAAAATCAAAGCTTCCGAGCTCCGAGATCTACGACATCAAAGAGTATCAGATAGGCGATCCGATAAGGTCGATACACTGGAAGATGTCAGCCAAGAAAGACGCGCTCCTCGTAAAAGAACCGCTGGAGGAATACGGCGGTCATTCGCGCGTTATCTTAAGGCTCACTGACGACAGGGACGAGATGGATCTTCACCTCGGACAGATCATTTTCACATCGAAATTCTATATCGAGCACGAGACTAATCATAAGATAAGGATCATCCCGCCTGACCAGGGCGAGCTGGCCTTTGAGATCGAATCGGAAACCGATCTTGAGAGGGCGATCGCAAAGATACTTCGCATGAGGCTGCCTAAGGAAGGCACTCACGAAAAGGAAACTCCGGACGGAAAGAATGAACCGGCAGTTGCGCAGAAGGAGGCAGACTCTGATGCGGACTGAGATCGCCATACAGGTTGAAGATAAGAAATCATCAAAGTTCATCACCGCACTTGCCTCGGTCGCTATCTCCGTGATCACCGCTGCAGGCTTTACGGCGATGGTCGATTCATCGTTCGGCATCGGATTCAGGCTGCGTGACGTGATAATGGGACCGCTCGTAATTGCGGCTGTGTTCGCAGTGCTCTATTCTTTGAAACCTAAGTGGATATCTTTCGTTGCACTGTCTTCAGCGCCGGTCCTCTTTACGCTGTGCGTTTATTTCGACTGGTTCGACGTGAAGCAGGGCCTTTACGCGCTCCTTTTCTACCTGAAGATGTATGTCTTCTTATGGATGCCGGGTGACTTCCCGGAAGCCCCTGATGCAGCCAGGATCGTTCTCGTGTTTTTCATTGCATACAATCTGATATCAGTCGGCGTTTCGATGTTTGTACTGATGAAGCGCACCTTCATTCCGGCGGCAGTTCTTTTCTACATGCCGATGTTCCTTTTCTCGGTAATGAATACGGACATTCCGCCCAAGGCAACGCCGTTCCTCATTTCGCTTACGGGCGTGCTGCTTATCATGATCTCCCACGCTTTCAGGGACAAGAAACATACTACGTACAACAGGATGCTCGTGATACTGATCGTTCCCGTGTTTATATTCATGCTCCTTCTCGGAGGGATCTTCCCGCAGAAAAAGTACAACAAGGATAAGCTCGCGCAGAGGATCCTGATCCAGATGAGAAACAGGGTTGAAAAGGTTGCAGGCAGGGACAATCCTTTAAGAGAACTCCTGGAAAAGGCGCTGAACGGTCTCGAAAACACCGATTACGACGACTCCTTTGACACGATCTCACCGCTTTATGCCACATCGACGAACCTCACGAACGTCGGTCCGTTTAATCCGTCCACGGCAGAGGTCCTCAGGATCTACAGGAGCAGAAACCCCAATTACACAGGGCTTCTGGAGCCTTATGAGGGCAACGTCTTATACCTGAAGGTCGAGTCCATGGACACATACCAGAACAATACCCTGAGTGCTTCCAGGATCAAGGGCAACGCATATAACAAAAAAGTTGAACCTGTCTATGAGCCTGCCCAGTACGGTGTTACGGTAACGCCGCTGCGCAGTGCATCGGTGGATATCGTGCCGTACTACAGCGACTATTACGACATAGAATCGGGAACCCGCAAGAGGCTGAATGCATTGACGTCTACGCGTGAACACGTGTCATTTTTCGGCTCGGCAAACGTTCCTGTCAGAACAGGAAACATCTATTCCGAGAAATACCTGAATGATTATGTTTACAAGACCTGTCTTGCTGTGCCTTATTCGACTGACCGTTCGATCATGAACTGTGATGAGGTCCCTATATGGTTCAAGGACCTTTATAACGGCGTGACCGAGATGAGCGATGCTGAGAAAGTCAGGAAAGTAACGGAGTATGTAAGAAATCTTCATCCGTACAGCGTAAATACGCCTTATCCTCCGAGAGGAGTGGATTTCGTTCCGTGGTTCATCAAGGATGCAAACAGCGGCATCTGTGTCCACTACGCCGTTACTTCAATGGTGCTCTTAAGGATGCTCGGCGTTCCCACCAGATACGTCAGAGGATATATCGACATGAACTCCGGCATGGATAAAGAGAGCACGGTCTATGCCAATCAGGCGCATGCGTGGTTTGAGTTCTTTACGCCCGAATACGGCTGGGTAATGGGAGATGCGACGCCCGGATATAACGCTGATGAGAGGCATTTCAACATTGATGCGATCGCAAACGTAAACCCTGATGTCAACAACGGCGATTTCAGGAGCAGAACGGAAACATCTCCTGAAGAAACAACTTCGGAAACAGAAACCGAGACTGAGACTTCTGAAGAGACAACAACGGCAGGGCCTGATTCAACGACAACGCCTGAATCCGAAAATGCATCCGAATCTGATCAGACCACACAGACAATGGTCCTGCCTGACGGCGAGACTGTTTATGTCAGCGGTGGCCCGGTTTCTCCGGGTGATTCCGGCCAGGCCGGAAAATTCGTCTTGCCGGATTCCATCAAGAACTTCTTTAAGCTGGTCCTGACCATCGTCATAATAGTGACTGTCGTTGCCGTGATCGTATTTCTGGGAAGAGCTGTTTTCGTGATCTACTGGAACAGCAAGTTCAGCGCGAAAACGGTCAACGGAAGGGCTTTGGCGTGCTACCACTATTTCGCTCTGATGGGGCGCATTTTCAAAGTCCCTGTCCCGTCGGGCGCTTCAGAACTTGCCGAAAAGGCCAGGTTCTCCGGTCGCAGTCTTTCGCACAAAGAATACGATGCGCTCATCTCGGCATGTAAGAATGCCTTGAAAAACGCATCGTCAGATTTTTCCCGTTATAAGAAATATGCTTACAGATTGCTGAAGATGAGGGTTCCCGGACTGAAGCCAAAAGAGCCTCAGTCGCAGGTATAACCCGGCTTCACATATAGAGAATCCATTTCAGGCGCTATCTGTTTATCCCAGACAGAGGGCTTCCAGGATTCCTTTTCGATCTCCTTGATCGCCACCGAAACGGCTGTAATATTGCAGCCCATCGTCTCTGAAACGGCCTTTGCGACTGCTTCTGCGCATTGTGTCTTAACTTCTTCCGTTCTGCCCGGATAGCATTTGATCTCTACGTGCGGCATGTTTTTTCTCCTTTTTCTATCAGATTACCTGTTTAACGCTCTGTTTTTGATCAAACGGAGCAGGTAACAGGTAATATTGCCGTTTTTGTGCTCTGAACCATCACAATACTACGTTGATCCCGTCGAGGTCCAGGCTTGCGAAAGGACCCGGAATGACGGCACTTCTCTTTGCGCCGAAATAGTCGGTATCGAAAACGATGTCGCTGCCGTCCCTGTCCTCAAATCTCTGCTGGGGCTCGAAAGCCTTGCCCAACACTTCGGTGTTGACCATGGAAGCTGTGAATGAACCCAAGACATCCTTGAGGTTTGTCTCGAGATAGACCTTGTCGCCGTCTTCCTTAACGTTGACATAGACCTTAGTGGTGTCGTCGACCATGAAGTTCTCTTCCTTGCAGTAACGGAGCGCACCGCCGAGGTATGCGTTGCCGTCGATCCATACGGGAAGGTGATCGAAGTGAGCCTTAGCGATCTTCATCATGTCGGGCGTGTCAGAATCCATGTCGAATCTTTGGATCCACTCATCGTAAGTCGGGTACTGGTCCCAGACGTGTGTGCCGACGACGCGCTCTTCGACTTCGACCCTGCCGTCATCGAAGCGCGAAACGAGGGATGCCTTGGAGTGCTTCTGGAAGAAGATGTTGTTGTAGAACCTGTCGTCGCCGTGGAGGATCGTCATGAAGCCCATGACCTCAGTCCTGTGCGGTATGTGGTAAGGCGTGTAGCGCCAGTCAGTGCCTGCGCCTACCGATGTGAAAGCGCCGCAGATCAAATTGTGGACCATTGCAACGCCCTGTGTGGCGATACGGAGAGTTGCGTCAGACAAGAGAATGTTGTTGTCGATCAATGTAGGTCCGTGACCAACTTCAACGAAGATGTCCTCAGATCCCATGCCGCCACTGAGAGGAGCTGCATAGTCAGGTCTCTGGTTGTCGTGCAGGAGGTTCTGCGTGATGCGTGTGCCCTGTGCTTCCCAGTCTGTCCAGATGCCCATGACGCAGTGGTGGATGTGGTTTCTTCTCATGAGGACGTCGATCGCCGCGTGGAGCTTGATGCCTGCGACCTCTGCGCCGCCCAATTCCATCATGTTGTTGATGTGGTGGATGTGGTTATCCTCGATGGTCGAGAAGACCGCACCCATACGGCCGATGATGCCGCCCTGCTCGCAGTGGTGGATGTTGTTGCGTCTTACGATGTGGCTTCCGATGTTCTCCTTGAGCCAGCCGTGATACTGACCTCTGCAGACAGCGTCACGTTCCATCTGCGTGGGGCTCTTCAGGTGATGGTATGTGAAGTAGTGGTTGTTCTCGGGATCTAAGTATTTTCCGAGGCCGATGCCCGTGCACTTGGAAAAATATATCTCGTTGTCTTCGATGATCCAGCCCTTTGACCAGTGGGGACCGATCATGCCTTCCTGCCATGCGGCCGGAGGAGCCCAGTTCGTTGCAGCTTTGCAGATCTTAAAACCTCTTACCGTGATATAGTTCCTGCCCGTCTCCTTGGGGAAGAAGCACATTCTCCTGACGTTGATCTCGGCCATTTCGCTGTTGGGGTCAAGGCCGCCGAAGTTTGCGTAGATGACTGTCTCATCGCCGTCGTCTTCTGCGTACCACTTGTACTTGGATTCCTCGGGAACCCATGAGCACTTATAGACCTGAGCCTTGATGACTTCCTCTACGGAAGCTGCTTCGTAGAGTCTTCTGTCGTTGATGTAGACGCAGCCGACGTGTTTGTTCTTGCCTGCGAAATACCAGTCGCCGTAGCAGAAGGTCGTGTAGGGATTGTAATCACCGAAGATCCTGTTATCCACTCTGCAGACCCAGACATTGCCGTCGTAGGGCTTCCATGTCGTTATCTGCTCTGCGCCCGAGATCGTCGCGCCCAAAGGCTCGTCACTGACATAAGTGATGCGGGCATCTTCGGTACCGCCGTTCGCGGGGGATACATATTCCCTGTAAAGACCGGGAGCCACATGGACCGTATCGCCGGGTTTTGCGATTGCTGCTGCTTCGGAGATCGTGCCGAAAGGCTTCTCCTTGCTGCCGTCGCCTGAGTTGTTAAGGAATTTGATGTCTACATAGAGTTCCATGGGCGTACCTCTTTTCGCAAGATTTGTATATACGAATAACTATAACAAACGCAAAAGAGATAAGTATATAAAAACGCAAACTTTATTGTTATGGAGGCGCGGTCATGTGATCGCGGATTCACGTTTTTTCACGCCGGCGGCTGTTTTTGTGAAGGTTTTCGTGAATCTGAAGCGGAATTCACGAAAAACTGCACGTTTTTGCTCCATTTCGTGAATAATTCGTGAATCGTACCCGAAAAGAAAAAATCCCTGTTGACATCATTTTCGGGCGGTGATATATTTACTCCGACAGACGTAGTACGATAATCATAGTAACGACAGCCGTAGTAATGTCGAACGGAATAAAACAGAAGGGAGAAAGATCCATGGCAGAGATCAGCAGCGATGTCATAAGGGGATATAACGACATCATCATCCTGTACCTGCTCCTCAATGATCCGTCTTACGGTTACGAGATCTCCAAGCAGATCCGCACCTTGTCAGAAGACAAGTACATCATTAAGGAAACAACACTTTACTCAGCATTCACACGAATGGAGAAGAACGGTTTCATCGAATCATTCGTTAATGAAGATCTCGCAGGCGGAAAGAAAAGAACCTACTACCGCATAACTCCGGCCGGCAGGGAATACTACCGGACAAAGTGTGAGGAGTGGACGCTTACGAAAGAAGTTATTGAAAAGTTTATTGCCGGTGAGGGGAGCTTAGTATGAATACCATAAGAAATTATCTCGACAACATGTTCCGTAATCTTCCGAATACGGATGCAGTGAGAAAGGCAAAGGCAGAACTCCTGCAGATGATGGAAGACAAGTATGAGGAACTCATCAAGGAAGGAAAGACAGAGAACGAAGCCATCGGCATCGTCATCGCCGAATTCGGCAACCTCGAAGAGCTTGCTGATTCTTTGGGAATAGGCGAGCAGGTCACGGAAAGCCCGGATGAGACCAAGCCGATCCTTTCCATCGACAGGATCAAGTCTTACCTCTCCATGATCAACCAGAGAGCTCTCCTGATCCCCATCGGAATCGCGCTCTGCATCTGCTGCGTTGCGTCTCCCATAATCGCAGAATCACTTCCTTTCGACCTGTTGGGCGGAGTCGGCGGAATGTTCACCATGATCGCCGTAGCGGTAGTCCTTTTCGTTCTTGTAGGCATTAAGGGCAAGGAGTATACGGAAGTCAGAAAAAAGGAATGCTCGCTCAGCGTTGAAGGCGCAGAGTACGTAAGAAACGAGAGATCAAGCTTCAAGAGCTCTTACGGAATGCTTACTTCGATCGGTATCGGACTTTGCATCCTGAGCATTCTCAACCCCATTGTTTTCGATAAGATCCCTTATCTGGACAATGGCTTTGGCGCTGCCATGATGTTCGGATTCATCGGCCTCGGCGTATTCCTCATCACGTATGCACACACCAAGATGAAGGGCTACGACAGGCTCCTTGAACTTAATGTCGGCATGGGAGAGGAATTCATTCCGAAATCTGACAGGAAGGTCAATAAGCTCCCGATCGTCATCTGTGCTCTCATCGTTGCAGGCGTCATGATCACTTCAATGGGAACCAGATTCATTTTCCCGTTCTTCACCGGCGTGTTTAACGGTGGGGACAACAATGAAACTGTTGCAACAACTTACTCACTAGGCAAAGGAGAGAGCGGCATGGATATCGCAAAGGGTGACATTACCTCCATCAACATCAATCTTAATGCATGCAAGATCATCATTGAGCCTGCGGAAGGAAACGGCCTCGTTGATGTGGAATATACGGGAGACAAGAGACTTAAGCCGGACGTCTCATTTGAGAACGGCAAGCTGACTGCCAAGAACAATGGTGCAGGCGGATTTAATATCGGATTTAACATTAACAAGCCTGTACTCACGATCAAGCTTGGAAAAGAAGCCAGACTCGACAATCTCGAGATCAAGGTCAACTCCGGTGACATAAGCATCAAGGGCGTTAACGCAGATTATTTCTTCGGCGATTTTGACGCCGGCAACATCTCGATCACCGACTCTGTTTTCCGCAAGGCCGATATCGATGTTGACGCAGGAAATATCTCCGTTGACGGATTGGAAGCAAAGATCCTGAAGATCGATGCTGATGCCGGAAACATCGATGTCAGGAGGACCAAATTGGAAGATGTCACCGTTGATGTTGATTTCGGCAGCGTAAATATCAGCGATTTAGGAACTGTTGATGCATACTCTTACGACTGCAAAGTCGATGCAGGTATCATCACCATAGGCGGCGACGGACAAGGCAGCGGCAGTGTAGGAAGAAAATACAAGGCAACCGGCACAGGCGCGGGATTGATCAAGATCAACGTCGACGCAGGCAATATCGACATCAGGTAAAAACAGGACCGCGGCACCTCAAAAGGGCGCCGCAGCCTTGGAATAAGGGATAGATTATGATTTTCGGATTTTCTTACATCGGACTGATATGGCTCATCATGCTGACAGTTCCGAATCTTATCTGGACAAAGAACCAGCCGAAGGATTATGAGAAGTATTCGACAAAAGAGAACAAAGTGCTGCTGGCATTTGAAAGATGCGGCCAGGTCATCGTTACGACCACGGCGCTGATATTCTCTGATTTCAACTTCAAAGGATTCAATTTCTGGTTCGCCGTCCTTACAGTGTCTTTCATTCTCATGGTGTTATACGAGATATTCTGGATCAGATATTTCAGAAGCGAAAAGACAATGCAGGACTATTACAGAAGCTTCCTGGGCATTCCTGTTGCCGGCGCTACGCTCCCGGTCATTGCATTTTTCCTGCTCGGAATCTACGGCGGAAACATCGTTATGCTCGTTGGAACGATCGTTCTGGGAATTGGTCACATCGGAATCCACCTGCAGCATGAAAAAGAAGTAAACGGTCCGAAGAAAAAGAGAAAATTAGGCGTACGGATCGTCAGAGGTTTTTTCAAAGCCGTCTGCATCATACTGGCAGTCGTCATCGGAGGCTCTTTCGTATTTGTCATCGCGGTCCGCAATTACAGACAGATAAGCCGCGCGGTTACCTATAAGGACGGCGTCAACGAACAGCTCTATGTGCAGCTGAACGACCAGCAGGAATACATTACGATCTGCGGAAAGAACAGATCCAATCCGGTCATCATCTCGCTCCACGGAGGCCCCGGCTCTGCAACGACATATACTGATTATTCCTGGTTTGATCTTCTCACCGATGAGTTCACGGTCATTGCCTGGGACGAAAGAGGATGCGGAAGGTCTTACTACAGGAACGAGAAGGAAGATCCCGACAAT
>SVJC01000033.1 GCA_015069215.1 Oscillospiraceae bacterium | reverse complement strand
TTTTTGAAAAGTAAAGTTTTTCGTAAACATTTCGGCCGGTTTTGTTTACGAAAATGTTTACGTGAGCAACAAAAGCTGATCCGGCGTTCCGCGCCGGGCATGAAGATGCGCCTCCAAGCAAAATGAGACAACTCCTTCTTATGACCGGTCCTTCACGGGTGCATTCAGAGGCACGGGATCCATATCAATGCCTGACAATATTTCCGGACCCTGATGCCGAATGTGCACAAGAGCGTCCGACTTGGTATAATAAATAAACAAAATTTGATACTAAAAAGGAAGCAGCCGGATCACTAATGACCGTTATGAGGCTTAAGGGATAATCAGAATATGAAAAGAGTCTTTATCATCATAGTCAACGTGATCATTATGGCTGCCATATTGGGCTTCGTTGTTTTCTACACCGGCTTTTCCGGAAGGGAATCATACCGCAGGCAGATAGATAATTTCGAGAACACGACTGTCACCATGGAAAAGGTCACGGCCAACTATCTGGAAGGTGAGCAGAGGATCTGCGACGTCTGGGCCCGCTATATCAACAACAGCAACATGACCATAGAAGAGGCGGCAGAATACATACGCTCTTCGCACGTGCTTGCCAACACTTCCGCTCATCTGATCAGCCTTGATACGGGAAAAGGGCTTTCCACACGTCCCAGACAGGGCACCACAGATGACTATGATGTCTCGTATGAACGCGTAGGCGTCCTGGACAACATGGATCTTGGAGACGAGATCGGCAATTCGATCCAGATCACCCGCGCTTACACCAACCCCATGAGCGGCGAGCAGTCACTGGCTTTCTGCAACAAGGTCACGCTTTATGACCGCGACAGCAAGGCCTCAAAGCCGGCGATCCTGATGCGCATAATCCCTATCTCTGAGCTCGAAAAGAAGTGGGTCTTCCCGCAGACGGAGCTCGTGAACGCCGAGCTTTCCATGATCGACTCAGACGGTGATTACATTCTCAAGGGCTCCGGCTTTAAGAACTCCAACTTCTTCGAATTCTACAGATCCTATAATCAGGCGGATCTTGAAGCGACGAAGCTTCTGTCGGAGAAGATCACTTCATCCACGGGCTCGGTTACGATGCTCAATTCACACGGTGAAGAGTGCATCCTTGCCTTTACCCCCGTGGATGCCACATCAGGCTGGACTATGCTTGGCTTTGTTCCTGCAAATGACCTTAATGTGAAAGCGCAGAACTGGCTTCTTTTCGTGGTCGTCTCCGCAGGATTGTTAAGCCTGTTCCTCTTTGACATGTTCAATGTGCTTTTCCTCAACAAGCGCCTCCATGTTGCGGCGAGGGAAGCCGAATCCGCAAACAAGGCGAAAACGGATTTCCTTTCCACGATGTCCCACGACATCAGGACTCCTATGAATGCGATAATCGGCCTTACCGCCATTGCGGAAAAGAACCTCGGGGATGTGGAGTCCACTGAAGAGAGCCTCCGTAAGATCAGTCTTGCGAGCAACCATCTGCTGACGTTGATCAACGACATCCTGGATATTTCGAAGGTGGAGAGCGGCAAGCTCAATCTCAGTCCCCTGACATTCTCCATTGTGGAAACGGTTGAGAACCTGGTAAACATTTCGCAGCCGATGATCAAGGAGAAGAATCTCGAATTCAGCTTCCACATAGACCATATGGAGAAAGAATATCTTTATACGGACCAGCTCCGTTTGAACCAGATCTGCATCAATCTCCTCTCCAACGCCATCAAGTACACGGAGCCCGGCGGACAAGTAAGCGTAAGCATGCGGGAGGAAAAGAGCGACAAGCCCGATTCGATACGTCTGGTCTATGTTGTGTCAGATACCGGCATCGGAATGAGCCCCGAGTTCATCGAGAACATGTATCAGCCGTTTTCGAGGCAGGTGGACAGCCGCGTAAGCAGCATTCAGGGAACCGGATTGGGCCTGGCGATCACGAAGCAGATGGTCGAACTGATGGGCGGTACGATCGAATGCCAGAGCGAGCAGGGCAAGGGTACGACATTTACGGTAACACTGGATATCCCCGTAGCCGAAAGGCAGCGTGAAGACATGAAGCTCGATCCGATCGACGTATTGATCGTTGATGACGACGAGGTTATGCTCAAGACTGCGGTTGACACCCTTGAGACCCTGGGTGCCACGACCGAGCAGGCAGGCAGCGGACTTGAGGCTCTGGGCATGATCGAGCACAGACATCTTGCAGGAAAGGATTACGACGTAATAATCGTTGACTGGAGAATGCCTGAGATCGACGGAATTGAGACCATCAGCCGCATCCGTTCTGAGATCGGCACGAAGACTCCGATCCTGCTCATCTCGGCTTATGACTGGTCAGACATTGAGGAAAAAGCAAAGGAGGCGGGCGCAAACGGATTTGTCAGCAAACCGCTCTTCCGCTCCACGCTCTACGACAAGATCAATGCCCTCATCGGAAAAGAGTCCAGCTCCATTGAGCCTGAGGACGATTATTCCGACCTTAAGGGTCTTAACATCCTTGTGGCTGAAGATAACGACATCAACTGGGAGATCGTCTCCACGATGCTTTCTATGTTCGGCATCACGGCAGACCGTGCTGAGAACGGGCGCATCTGCGTGGACAAGATGACCTCTGCCAAAGAAGGCAGCTATGAGCTGATCTTCATGGACATTCAGATGCCTGAGATGAACGGTCTTGATGCGACAAGGGCCATCAGGAAGCTCGAAAACACCTGGGCTTCATCCATCCCGATCATTGCCATGACGGCGGATGCTTTCTCCGAGAACGTAACGGAATGCATGAACGCGGGAATGAACGGACATATTGCAAAACCTATCGACATTAAATTAGTTATCAGGGAGATCCGCAGGATCAGGGAAGGAAGGAAAGAATCATGAAAAAGATAATTTGCATGTTTTTATCTGCGCTTATGGTATTCGAGCTCGCCTCTTGCGGCCGGACAAACAAACCGGCTGACAAAGCCTTCAAGCCTTCACTTGATACGAACACGAAATGCCAGATCAACATTGCCGGAGGATATGACAATTTCGAAGCGCTCGAGGCCGAATTTGACCGCTTCAACAAGTTCTATCCCAATGCTGAACTGAAGTACACGAAGATCGACGACTATAGCAACATGATCGGCACGGTCCTGAACGGAAAGGATGCTCCCGACATCTATGTCAATTACTCCTGGATGTACGGACGTGAAAAGTACAGTTCTTCGATCGAACACGCGGAAAACCTCGCAGACAAGACACTGGGACTTGATCTGGACTGCATCCGCAGCAACATCCTTCTGAAGACGGATGACGGCACGCTCCCGATGGTCCCGGTATTCTCAAATACTTACGGCATGCTCGTTAATGAAGACCTTTTCAAAAAGGAAGGCATTAAGATCCCCACAACTTATAAGGAGCTTGTGGAAGCATGCAATGCTTTCCGCGCAAAGGGATACAAGAACCCTATGATGGGATTCTCCAAAGACGAAACAACATCGGTCTTCACTTTGTCGATCTATCCGTTCTTATTCGAAAGCGTGGCGAAAGACAAAGAAGCCGTCAAAAAGCTCAACTCCCTTGATCCTTCCGCAGGCGAGTATTTAAGACCGTCTCTTGAGAAGATGAAGCAGTTCATGAATGACGGCTGTGTTGATGTTAAGAACTGTGATGAGATCAAGAACAACTACGATGCCGTCATCCTCCGTTTCTATGAGGGCGACGTCCCCATGATGACCGCTTCCGGAGATACAGTCTCAGGAACCGAGAAACGTAAGAGCCGTTCGGAGGCATACATCGCTTCACCTTTTAATTTCTCATTTGTGCCGATCCCCATGTCAGACGACGGTGCCTACTTCGTTGACATGCCGAATCTTCAGTTCTCCGTAAACAAGGACAGCAGCAATCTTAAGATGGCCAATGAGTTTATGAGGTTCCTCATCACGTCTGCGGAATTGAGCAACATGGCACAGAAGAAAGGCCTCGTGTCACCGACCAAAGACCTGTCTTTCAACAGCATGTATTCAGCTTTCGGAAAAGTTAAGTCATCCCGTATCCTTTCACCGGAAGAGATCGGTCTGACAGACGATGCGTTATTACAGATGAGACTTGCTGTCTATAAAGTCGGAACCGGAGCAATGACCATAGACGAGGCTGTTGCCGGTTATGGCACTTATAGCAAATAGGGAAGCATGATAAACCCAAAGTAGAGTATGACCGCAAACCCTTGAAAATACTGCACTCTACCAACGGTCGATTGTTTTGACGGAACAAAACTGATAGGTTTAGGCTAGAAAAACCATCAGGGGGCTTAGTATGGGTTACCGGAAATTTATAAGCATTTTGATCACGGCCGTCATGGTCTTGGCCTCTGTCTTCACGGTGTCTCTTGCAGACGATACGGAGACGAATGTCGGGAAGGAGTGTACGACCCCGAGCGGGATCACACTGACCATTCCGAATGGCTTTGAGAATATTTTATGGCCCGGCATCGATGAGAACGATCCGCTCCTTGCTTCGTACGGTCTGAAAAAGAGCAATGTGCAGGACATGTACGAACAGGGCGGGATCGAATTACAGTGCAATAAAGGTATTGACGGCGTCATGGGTGACGGCAATGAAAACCCGACTTCTGACAAAGCAATTCAAGTCGTTATCTTCGAGAAGAATACGCCTTCAGATCTGAATTCCGCATATGCTGAAAATATCCAGCCGATGTCACCGTTAAGTTTCGGAAATACGGAAGCTTTCGGTTACGGCATGATCGATGTAAACGGCATTCCTGTCTATAAGATCGTCAGCCGGGTTTCCGGAGACAATGCATTAATATTGAACCAGTACTCTCTGGTAACCGGATCGGGAAAGATGCATCAGATCAGCATAATGCTGATGAGCGACCCGGAAAAAAAGATAATGTCTTACACCGATGAAGACATAAAGGAACTGAATGAAGTCTCGGAAAAGATCATCGGTTCCATCAGGCTTTCAGATGAGCTCGCTGCTGATGTAATAACTCCCGAAGGCGCGGAACCGTTTAAGATGTCGACGGGTGAAGCTGCCGGCAGCACAGAAGCAAAGCCGTCTGACGCTAATAAAGGTACTGTTAGTGAAAACACAAAGGCTACGTCATTCTTCGTGGCTGTCACGACGGTCAACATTCCGACATTCGTTATCCTCATTGCTCTTGCGCTTCTCCTGTTCCTGGGGATCAAGCCGTCAAAACTTCGCGAATGGCAGGAAGAGCCTCTGTCTCTTGACAGATCAAAGGCGATCCAGGGCTTTGCGGCAGTAGCGATCATTGTGCATCACCTTGCGCAGGAACTTGCTGAAAAAGCGGGAGCGATAGGATTCTTTACGGAACTCGGCGTTCTCTTCGTAGGTATCTTTTTCTTCTTCTCAGGTTACGGACTTTATACGAGCCTGAAGACCAAGGAAAACTATCTTAAGGGTTTCCTCAAAAAGCGTCTTGTGACGATACTCGTTCCTTTCTATATGTGCATCCTGGTGTTTACGGCAGCAGCGTGCATCGGAGGGATGAAGTTTACTCCGGTGCAGCTGGTGGGCGTCCTTTCCGGATGGTTTCTCATAAACCAGCACATGTGGTATATCGTTGAGATCGCGATCCTGTACCTCGCGTTCTACATAATCTACCGTCTCATTAAGAACCGCACTGCGGCAACGGTCGTCATGGGCATATTTGTTATCGCCATGATGGCAGGAAGCCTTGTGCTCTGCCACGGAAAAGACATGTCTGCCAGCGGCTGGTTCCAGGGTGAATGGTGGTATAACTCCTCGTTCCTTTTCGTGATCGGAATCATTGTTTCCAAGCATTCCGAGGGCCTGCGCAGGATCGCGAGAAGAGGATATATCATCTGGCTCCTTGTTTTGGCGGCGCTTCTGGTATTGCTCGGACCCCAGACTGTGTACATGCTCAGAAGATATTCATACTGGAGCGAGATCCCCGGCGAGACGCGCGCGATCCTTGATAAGCTGCGCTGCCTGTCAGTCCAGCTCCCTTGGATCATCTGCTTTGTACTCTTCCTGCTCCTCATCATGATGAGAGTCAGGTTCGGCAATCCGGTTCTCAAGTTCCTGGGTTCGATCTCTCTTGAACTTTATCTTATCCATAATCTGTTTCTCAAGGGTCTTCATACCGATGCGATGTTCAACGTTAAGAGCGCAGGCATGTACTGCATACTTACGATCCTGCTCGCCATCGGACTTGCAACCGTCATAAGCGGCGTTGACAAGTACCTGATCGCGCTCATCACCGGAAAGAAGAAGGCTTCGGGTGAACTTGATCTGAAGGCAGGCACCCACATCCATTCGATCGATGTGATGAGGATCGTGATGGCATTCCTGGTCGTTGTCATTCATGTTCCGTTTGCAGGCATGGCAGGTGATGTCTTCATCACATACGGCAAGACGGCCGTCCCGTTCTTCCTGGTCATCTGCGGTTATTTCCTCTACAGGGAAGACAGCAGTGAGATGATGAAGCGCCTTATAAAGCAGACAAAGAGGATATTCATCTTCTTCATTGCGGCGAATGTCTTCTATGCAGGAGTCTATGCCGTATATCTGAGAGTTACCAAGGGAAGCTTTGACGGCATGAAGGAGTGCTTCACGGCCAAGTCACTGACTGATTTCGCGCTCTATAATCTCTCACCGTTCTCAGAACATCTGTGGTATCTGGGCTCGCTCCTTTACGCGCTCCTCATCATGCTCCTTTTGAACAAGCTCAAGCTGATGAAATTTGCGATGTTTCTGGCGCCTTTCCTTGTTGCGGCTTATGTCGTACTTTCGCACCTCGGTATCGGAACGCCGGTTCAGCTTAGAAATGCGCTCTTTGTCGGTCTGGGATATATCATGATGGGTATGCTCATCAGGAGATTCGAAAAGAAGATCCTGGATCACAAGGCAGCGGCTCCCATACTCTGGATACTGTCCGTCATCTGCGTTGTGACAGCCATAGTCGAACTTAAGGGATATAAGCAGGGAGTTGCGGTCCCGTTCGTAAGCTGCGAGATCCTCATCTATCTGATCGTACTTCTTTGCCTTAAGTATCCTGACTTCGGAAAAGATACGTTCGCAGAGTGGCTTGGTCGTGAGTGCTCGCTTCCTGTCTATATCCTGCACATTGCAGTATTGCAGCTTATGTTCATGACAGGTAACGACAAGTTCTTCGGAAGGTTCGGAGCCGTGACGGTATTCGTCGTAACAGCAGTGATCGCAGGGCTTTACAAGGGAATAAAGAATGCAATAACTGCGGAAAAGAGCAAGCCTGAGGCCTGATCTCCCGAACCTTGGAATTTTAACGCCAACTCGGTTATTATTTCATTACTGAGGTAATAAGTCTTAATGGACAAAGAAAAAACAGGACAACTGATAACCGAGTTGCGTAAAGAAAAGGGACTTACCCAAAAGCAGCTTGCAGATGCTTTGAACGTTACCGACAAAGCAGTATCCAAGTGGGAGCGTGGCCTCAGTTTCCCCGATATCTCAATGCTTGAACCAATATCTGAACTGCTGGGCGTCTCGATAATGGAGATCCTTGCAGGTGAACGTCAGAACGGCGAAGAAACGATGTCGCGCGAAGAAGCACAGGACCTCATCAACGCTTCCGTTGAATTGAGCGAAGAAGAGATCAGGCACAAGAAGGAGAGGAGCAGACTGATAATCATAATCCTCATCGTCCTTGCGATGCTCCTGGTCTCAATAACATTAAACGTCATCAGCTTGCTGAGATAAGAAAGGAGAAGACAGCTTGGCCCTTACCGTTGCCTTATACATCTGCATAGCCATTCTCGGTGCGGTCCTTTTCGCAGGATCGTCTGGCAGGAATGCAAATGAAACGGCATTCTTCGACCGCGTATCGAGCAAGGAGATCCAGGGTGCTCTTGCTGTCTTCATCATCTTCCACCAGACCGTCATCGGACTCGAGGCAAACGGGGAAGATACAGGAGATATGAGGTTCTTCTTCTATTACGGCATCCTTGCGGTCGCTTTCTTCTTCTTCAGTTCAGGCTTCGGTCTTATCAAGAGATGGATGACCGACGAAAACTACATCAAAGGCTTCATGAGAAGAAGGATCTTTACGGTCCTCGTTCCGTTCTTCATCTGCAATTACATCTATCTGACCGATGCATTGCTGAACAACATAGCATCCCGCAGGTCCTTCGGATTCACTGAACTCATCTGCAGCTTCTTCGGAATATTCCTGGTAAACAACGAGATGTGGTTTGCAGTCGAGATCATGATCTTGTATGTGGTTTTCCGCCTTGTTTTCGCGAAGGTGAAAAAGCCTCTTACCGGCATCCTCATCATGACCGCCGTTGTCCTCATAATGATGACCATAGGACTTTTCTCCAGGCATTCAGCAACGGGCGTCATGTCCTACTGGTTCCAGGGTGAGTGGTGGTACAACACGATCTTGATGTTCCCTATCGGCATGCTCTATGCGTATAAGGAAGAGCGTATCAACAGGATAATAAAGAGGGCCTTTGTCCCGCTCCTGACAGCTTCGGCCATCTTGACCATTCTTATGGATCACGTTCACAGAAATCTTATCTCAGAGTTCATATACTGGACTGAATACCACGGCTCGCCCAATCCGGTCCTCGACAAGCTCTTGGGCCTCGGGCAGGAGACATTGTATGAGATCTTTTTCCTCATATTCGTGATCACGCTTATGTCGCGCGTTAAGACCGGAAATCCCGTCAGCAAGTTCCTCGGCAAGATCTCTCTTGAGGTAATAATGCTTAACTATCTGCTGATCGATAAGCTGTACTTCCTTTATACAATGTACGGAATAGGAGTCTATCTGCCGGCAGTGATCGCAGGAACGCTCGTCAGCGCTTCTCTGGTATATCTCGTAAAGAACATCGTCCTTGAAAAGAGATCCGGCCTGTTTGACGGCAAAGTTACCTGATTCAAATGAAGGGTGTTGTCTCATTTTGCTTTGAGGCGCATCTTCACGCCCGGCGCAGAACGCCGGATCAGCTTTTGTTGCTCACGTAAACATTTTCGTAAACAAAACCGGCCGAAATGTTTACGAAAAACTTTACTTTTCAAAAAAATAAACTCAAACGTAAACTTTTTGAGCACAAATGTTTACGCTTAAGTTTACGTTGTTTTTCCCGGGTGCAGTCCGCAGCCGGGACCTTCCCGATATGTTTTGAAAAATGAGGGGCTGCCTCTTGAAGTGAACAGATCACTTGTGAGACAGCTCCTTCCGGTACCGGCGCTTTCTGCTGCTAAAACAACAGGACATCGGGATCGTTTCGCAAATTGGTATAATGGTGGCGTTGGCAAAAACTGGCAGGGGTGAACTTATATGTATTTACTTTTAATGACCTTGAAGACCGCAAGCATGATCTTTGCGACCGTTGTTTTGCTCTATACGGTAGTGCTTGCATTTGTGTGTCCCAAACTTAGGAGCAAGGATAAAAAAGCCGCGCCGGTCATACTTTGCGTGCTGCCGCTCCTGGGAGGTATCGTTCATTTCCTGATATACGGAACATCGGCATTTTTCAACTTCTTTTATCTATATATTCTCGTGCTGGTCCCGCTCATCAATCTTCTGCCCGGCAAGAAGAAAGTCCTTGTGGGTCTTAAGTCGGCAGTATCCGCGTTGGCGTCCGTTGCCGTATGCATCGTTTTCCTTTTCGATTTCCTGGGCGCGCCGATCATCCATAACTTCACAAGGATGAGCTATACGCAAAGCTTCAGGAAGATGCTCCAGACGATGGAAAAGGAGTATTGCCTTAACAGCTGGAAGAAGATCGACTACGGTTTTCTTCTGAATGAATATCTGCCCAAGGTGGAGGAAGCGGAAAAGAATAAGGATGAGGCTGCTTATGCGGCAGTTATCACGGAAGTTACTTACAGATTTTTCGATTCGCATGTATATGTCCAGATGGGGGAAGAAGTCTATGAGAACGTCATGAGCCGCATGGCGGGAAACGATTACGGCTTCTCAATGGTAAAGCTTGATGACGGCAGCGTGATCGCAGTCCTTGTTGAATCGGAGAATTGCAGGATCTATGAAAAGCCATGTGATCTCAAGGGAATACATGACGGAACCAGGATCATCTCCTGGGACGGTCAGGACATAGACGAAGCGATATCCAAAGTGGAATGCATAAGTCCTTTTATGCAGTTTCCGGTAAAGAGCAATGAGGACTTTTTCAGGCCCGCATTCCTTGCAGGAAAGGGTGGTGATACCGTTGAAGTCACTTTCATTGATGATAACGGCAATGAGAAGAAAGCCCGTCTTGAAAAACTGGGCAACTATTCAGACCGTTTGCCGGGCGTGTTCATAGAATTCCTGCAGCTTCATAATTACAATCCGAATTTCGAAACGTACATGATCGATGACAAGTGCGGTTACATGCTGATCCGTGCTGAGCATTACGATACGCTTAAAGATAACATTGCTGTCCTGAAGGAAGGCTACTACCCCGAGCTCACTGAATTCTATGCTGGCAAGATCGAGGAATTAAAGAGCAAAGGCATGGAGTATCTGGTGATAGACATCAGGAATAACGCGGGCGGTTACGATAACGTTGCAGGCGCTCTGGCATCTTTGTTTACTACAGAGAAAAAGCATCTCTGTGCGTTCGGATATGAGGATGCTCAAGGCTATCACATAACCGAAAACGAGTACATTTTCCCTGACGGCAGATATAAGGATCTGCCCGTAGCCGTGCTGGTAAACGCTCAGTGTGTCAGTGCGGGAGACGGAATGGCCAAGTTCCTGGGTGACTGCGATAACGTAACGCTGATGGGCATTACGTCGAGCGGCGGTGTCAACCAGAACAACGGCGGACTGATCTATCTTACGAAGAACATTTCGGTCTCATATCCGATAGCTCTGACGCTTTCTTCAGAAGGCGTTCCCTTGATCGATACGGATAACACAAGGGAAAGCAGGATCCCTCTTGAGGTAAAGATCCCTTTCACAAAAGAAATGGCGCTTAAGATGAACGTTACCGACGGTGAGGATCCGCAGCTCGACTATGCAGTCAGATATCTTGAGAACAGAGGGAAAGCGCCCGCCTGATCTGAAAAAGACTTTATAAACCGTGTACAATATAGTGACGTGACAAGGCAGACAATGAGAACCGATCAGGGTAAAGGAGAATGGAAAATGTCAAACAACACACAGGCTCCGGCCAAGAAAAAGAACAAGGCAGGCGGCGTTTTCACTTCGATAGTCGCGGTAGCGCTCATTGCTTTCGCCGGTTACTATTTATTGACCAACTATGTTCTCGCATCAAAGCATACGATCGTTATCAACGATAAAAAGATCGATCTCAGGAGCAGCATAGATGACATTGAGAAGCAGGGATTCTATCTCCTGGATGGCACCGCGCGTGTCAGGGATCTTGGTAAGTCGGTAACGTGGAAGGCACGAATGAATTGAAATATGAGTACAGCTTCAAGTGTCTCCAGATTACCAGAGACGTAAAGGTAAAAACCACTTTTACCAAGTAAAAGCAAAGTTTTTCCGGTGTGATGCAGATAGGTCATACAAAGGTCACATGCGTATTGTAGTATTGCTTCAAGGAGGGAATTCTGATGGTCAGGATCTTAATCGTTGAAGATAACGAAGAGCTGCTTGCGCTTGTTGCCGGCTATTTCAAGAGCAAGGGTTCTTTTGATGTTTCTACCGCAGCAGACGGCAATGCTGCGCTTAGACTCGTAGACGAAAAAGATTTCGACATCGCGATATTGGACATTATGCTTCCCGGACCGAACGGATTTGAGATCTGCAAGGCATTGCGCAATAAGTGCAGATGTCCGATAGTTTTCCTGACGGCACTCGGAAATGAAGACAACATCCTGAAAGGCTATGAGATCGGCGCTGATGAATACATGGTCAAACCATTCTCGCCCAAGGTCTTGTATGCCAAGTGTTTGGCACTCCTGGCCAGGACTGAGGCTGAACTTACAAAGGAAGTTGTCATCAGTTGCGGTGACATCAGGCTTTATCCGCTGCGCATGGATGTAGAAGCAGGCGGACAGAAGATCAAACTCGCACCAAAAGAATATTTCCTCCTTAAGGTTCTCATGGAGAACAAAGGCATCGTTCTTGACAGAGACAGACTTCTGGATCTGGTGTGGGGTGTCGGTTTTGACGGCACCGACAGAACAGTCGACAGCCACATCAAGAAATTAAGAAAAAGTCTGGGCAGCTACGGGAGCGCCATCAAGACCGTGATCGGCGGCGGATACAAGATCTGCTGACCGGTAATTCAAGGAGAAACATTATGCGTAAAAAAGCTATAACCAAGCCTGATTTCAGGAAGATATTTATTGTCAGGTTTATAATCTGTCTGCTCTTTTTTTCAGCGGTTGCAGGATATGCACTGGGTAATATTCATGATAAGACGGTAAGATCGCAGATCTACGATAATGCGAATTTATACCGTAACAGGATATATGAAGAAACGAAAATGCTTTCAGAAGCGAAACCCGGAAGCAAGGAATACAAGGAGATACTGTCTCGTCTGAAAGCACAGCTTGCTTATTATCAGATGACAGGTAAAAACTATGTCGAAGTAAAGATCGGTGACTTCAGGATCGCGACGGAAAAAGATACTGCGGTCTTCCACATCTCCCGTGAAGACGGCAAAGAAGGTTTGGATTTTTATCTGATAGACGATATATCATACCTTGATCCGTTAAATGACTATCTGAAAAAGAACGGGAAGAAGGATGAAAAAGAGTACTTATCAGACTGGTACCGTTATGGACGTGATCCGTTTGTAGAGCAGTTCATGCCGTATTTCGCTGACAGGGGAGAAGATTTAAAAAGTGTTTATTTAAACCGCGAAGATCACACTTTTATCCCCGGTGTCATTGTGTTTTATGAAAAAGATAAACGAACCGAAATAGACTGCACGCCTGCTGATACAAAAGGCTATGAATACGTGGAGTTTGCTCCCGGTAAAGAAAGGTATCTCATACCTTCATACAGGATCGGTGAGGAGCTCTCTTCCAAAGACGTGTTTTATCATACGGTCCCGGTAGTCGGAGGTGCACACATTTCGTATTATGATGAGCAGCTGCCTTTGTATGAGGAAGATAACATTCAGTTCGATGACACTTGGCATATTGGTTATTACGATTGCAAGAGAGAGGGTTTCTTTGAGATCATTCCGGTCACAACTGTGATCATCATGCTGACAGATCTTGCCATGGCAGTGGTTGTTGCTCTTGTCTTGGCGAAGATCAAATACGAGAAGGAAAAGACCATCTGGGAGATCTTCGATTACAGGGTCAAGACGACGGAAGCAATGGCGCATGATCTGAAGACCCCGCTGTCAACGATCATGTTCTATCTTGAAAATCTTGAGGAGTCTTCCAAAGACCCGGAGAAGGTTCTTGAATATACCAAAAACATAAACGATAAAGTCGTGACCATGGACCGCATGATCGGCGATATCCTGCAGTTCTCCAAAGGAGAATCCGGAAATGTCACCCTGAATAAGGAGAAAGTGAGTCTGAAGGAAATAATTACCGGGGCCCTGAAAGAATTCCCTGATATGAAGACTGAGATCCAGGGTGATGATGTAACGCTCACGACGGACAAAAAATACTTTTCTCAGGTGATAATGAACCTGCTTTCAAACTGCGACAGATACGGCAGAAAAGACAGTGTTGCCGTTATCAAGATCGCTCCCGGATCGCTCACGATCTCCAATAAGACAGACAGGACTTACGATGACGTTGATTCGCTTAAAAAGCCTTTCGTCAAAGGTGATGATTCCAGAGGCAACAAAGGAACGGGTCTGGGTCTGGCCATTGCAGACAACAATCTTGCGATGCTTGGCTACAAGCTTGAGCTTTCATCAAAGTCTGATGAGTTCTGTGCGGAGATAAAGTTCAAGTCTTAAAAAGATCAGGTCAATAGCCGTGGTCAATGTGTTTCCATCGGCCGTCTTCATCCTTGACCAGTATCCAGTTCCATCTGCGGTATGTGTGGTTTGAATTAAGCCCGTCATTACCGTCAAGATTGCCGGTCCTGAAATCGCAATACAGTACCAGCGTTTGAACGCCACGGTTCTTTGTTTCTTCGGCACAGATATCGTCACCTGCATAGTAGATCAAAGTCATGGTGCAGCCTTTCCAGTCTATGAAATCGTTCCTGATGACTTCGATGGCATTTTCGATCTCGGACTGTGAATACATTTGTGACGGGGTCTGTCTGACTTCAACGTGTGACATGTCTCCCGGAATCAGGCTGTCAATGGGAAAAGAAATGAATAACACGGCACAGCCTATGAAGAGCACGCCAACGATTACGGCCGCTATGATCAGATTTATCTTTTTGGCTTTCTTCTTACGCGCCGCTTCACGTGCGATCTGATCGTTAAGGATCGCCAGCTGGGATGCAAGCTTCTCGATCTCAGTTGACTGATCCTTATTCTCTGAAGGCGTACCCAAAAGTTCGTTTACGGGTACGTCCAGGATCTCTGACATTTTCTCGAGCATGTCCGCATCCGGCACGGAGTATCCCTTTTCCCATTTGGATACTGTCTGCCTTACTATGTTCAAAGCCTGCGCAAGAGTCTCCTGCGTATAGCCTTTTTGTTTTCTGTAATACTTAATGTTGTCGCTGAGCATTCTTTAACCTCCCCGGCCATTGAAAAGTATGGCGTTTTTAAGGCCGGGATTCAAGCAACGCAAATTAACATTATGCCTGTTTATGCATAAAACATACCGTTGATGAGCCGGGAAATATACTGACAGTATAGGCCGCCTCCGCCTGATTCTACTCAAAATGTAATGGATATCTGTCTTTAGATGGTGTTTTATGTATTTAAGTAAGACTGCTCAGGGAGGGAATCCGCCATGTTCAGATCCCGTGTGACAATATGCATGATGCTTGTTATGACGCTTCTCATAGCCGGCTGTTCGAACAAGGCCGCTGTTGAAAGCACTTCAGAGACAAGCTCTTCCGTAAGCGAGCTTGTCATTCTTGCCGGCGATACATATGTTGACAGCAGTACGCAGTCTTTCTATGTCATGCGTGTAAAAGACAAGTACTACAAGTTTTTATATACCGGCAGTTCTGCAACTTTGCTGAGCGCCGACGATCCGTCGCTTTTCCCCGCTCTTAAAGACGGACAGTTCGCCCGTGTTAACGCGGATATTGAAGAGACCGTAAGTTATTTCGGTGTTATTCCGAACTACAATGTCATTT
The DNA here is from genome assembly GCA_015069215.1 of Oscillospiraceae bacterium. GTDB lineage: Bacteria > Bacillota > Clostridia > Saccharofermentanales > Saccharofermentanaceae > Saccharofermentans. The sequence continues at coordinate 4,384 of SVJC01000033.1, read as the reverse complement.
CAACCAAGATCACCCGTCTGAGGTCATCTGACCGCATGGACTTTGAAGACATCACGAAGTACTTTAATCTTCCTTCTGCTGACGCCAAAGAGACAAATAAGGAGTCCAAACTGTTCCAATACACTCGCAATGGAAAACTGTATCTGATCCTTGTCTATAAAGGTCAGGTCACCGCATATACAAAAAAAGGCCTGTTTACTGAGTACAAACTGGAGAAAGGCCCGGGAGAAACGTTTACTGAGTTTTTCAAGGCGCTGGATGCCGCCTGAGCGGTCCTTTTCATTTGGCATGCTGATATTTCCCCAGGCCTTAAGTAAAACCGGCGTAAACTTTTCCGTAAACATTTCGGCCTGAAAGTTTACGCCAAAGTTTACAGTTGTTCACATGTATACTTTTTCGTAAAGAAAAAGGCAAAAAAGTTTACGTTAAAGTTTACGGGCCGATCTTTGCAGACAAAAAAGCAAACGAACCGGGCCGCAAAGTCCTGACCGTTCCGGTCGGAGCAGGCGCTTCAAAGCTCCTCATGAAAAAAATATTAAAGTTATGGATGTATCTGAACTCCCTTGAATAACTTGATATAATGTGGTTGTCGGAAACAGGAATTCAGGTCTACATGCATTTGAGGGTGAGAATATGCTTGCATTAGAACTTCCTTCTAACATCCAGAACTTAAAGCCTTATTTGATCGTCGCTGCCGCTTTTATCGCGTTGATCGTGCTTACCGAATTGCTTAGCATTCCCAAAAGGATCAAAGCCAAAGCTGCGTTTAAGAACTTAACGGGAAGAGCCATGGCCACCGTGACCGATTACCGCAAGGTCAGGGAACTGCGCTACCGGAGTACCGATTCCGAGTCCAACGACTCCTATGAATACAAGACTTACATATCATATCAGTTTGAAGTAAACGGACAGGTCTATACCGGGGACGGAGAGGGCAACGGCGCCTTCTGGAAGAAAGACAGGCAGATGATCTGCTACGATCCCGCTGATCCGAACGATAACTGCACTCTTTACACTGTCGACAGCATGACCAAGTCGCATTTCCTGAAGACACTGATCTTCGTTATAGTTGCGCTGGTAATCTTCTACTTAGTCATTGTTGGTTTCGCAAAGCTCGGAAAATAAGATCGATTTGCAAGTTGATATTTTGAATGTACAGACATATAATGTCCATGTTTTAAGTGTGCTTGTCTTTTGAAGAGCATGCGCATACAACGGGGAGCTTGTGTTACAGGCTGAGAACAGAGATATGATCCTGGACCCTTAAACCTGATTTGGATAATGCCAACGGAGGGAATAGCTATGGATAAAGAGTATTAGTCAGGCAGATATATCGGAAACGGTATATCTGTTTTTATTTGCCGGGGCTTAGGCCACGGCCGCGGCCGCGAAAAGCCGGCGTAAACTTTTCCGTAAACATTTGGGCCAAAAAGTTTACGCCAAAGTTTACAGCCGTTCACATGTAAACTTTTCCGTAAAGAAAAAGGCAAAAAAGTTTACGCCGGAGTTTACGGGCCGTTCTTCAACAAAAAAGTTTACTTGGGAACAGCAAAAAAGATCTAAAACTTCAGGAGGAAATATTAATGTTAGGTTCTTGTTTGGAAAATGTACGTAAGTCAGTACCTCTGGTACACAACATCACAAATTATGTAACGGTCAACGACGTCGCAAACGTCCTGCTCGCATGCGGCGGAAGCCCGATCATGTCGGACGAGCCCGAGGACGTTGAGGACATCACATCGATCTGCGGCGGTCTCAACATCAACATCGGAACGCTTAACCAGAGCAGTATCAAGGGCATGTTCCTTGCAGGCAAAAAGGCGAACGAACTGGGTCACAAGGTCCTGCTCGATCCCGTAGGAGCAGGCGCATCAAAGCTCCGCACAAACACCGCTGTCAAACTCATGGAAGAGATCAAGTTTACCGTAATTAGGGGAAACATCTCCGAGATAAAGACTCTCGCACTGGGAAGCGGCACGACCAAGGGCGTTGACGCTGACGTTGCTGACGCGGTAACTGAGGACACGCTGGATCAGGCCGTTGCTTTCGTTAAGAACTTTGCGAAAAGCACAGGTTCGATCGTTGCGATCACGGGTGCGATCGATCTCGTAAGCGACAGCGAAAAGTGCTACGTGATAAGAAACGGCCGTGCTGAGATGGGCAAGATCACGGGTACCGGATGCCAGCTTTCCGGCATGATGACTGCGTTCATCGTTGCAAATCCCGGAAATGAACTTGAAGCGGCTGCAGCTGCTGTATGCACGATGGGGCTTGCAGGTGAGATCGGCTGGTCAAACATGCAGCCCGGTGACGGCAATTCAACATACCGCAACCGCATAATCGACGCGATCTACAACATGAACAAAGACACTCTTGATAAGGGAGCAAAGTATGAAGTTAGATAAGAAAGACCTTTTGCTCTATGCGGTTACAGACCGTCACTGGCTAAACGGCAGAACACTTTATGAAGTCGTAAAAGAGAGCCTGGACGGAGGCGTTACATTTGTTCAGCTTCGCGAAAAGACACTTGATGAAGGCACTTTCCTCGAGGAAGCAAAAGAATTGCAGAAGCTCTGCAGGGAATACAAAGTGCCGTTTGTCGTCAATGACAATGTCGATATCGCAATAGCGATGGATGCCGACGGAGTTCATGTCGGCCAGAGCGACATGGAGGCAGGCGACGTCAGAGCAAAGCTCGGACCTGACAAGATTATAGGCGTGTCTGCAGGAACGGTTGAGGAAGCCGTGCTCGCAGAGAAGAGAGGCGCGGATTATCTTGGCGTTGGAGCTGTTTTCCCGACAGGGTCAAAGGACGACGCGATCGATGTTCCCCACGAGACGCTTAAGGCTATTTGCGAAGCGGTTAACATCCCTGTTATCGCCATCGGAGGCATCTCGCAGCAGAACGTGGGAGAGCTCGCGGGAAGCGGCATCTGCGGCATCGCGGTCATCAGTGCGATCTATGCTCAGAAGGATATCAAGAAGGCTACCGAAGACCTGAAGGAAGCCACTGTTAAGATGGTGGAGTCCAAATGATCAAGGGCATCATCTTCGACATTGACGGAGTACTGCTCGATTCACTTGGCATCTGGGATGACTTAGGAGCAAGGTATCTCATGAGCATCGGAGTAAAGCCTGAAGAGGGTCTCAATCAGATACTCTTTTCCATGAGCATGGAGCAGGGCGCGGCATATCTTAATGAGCACTATAACCTGCAAAAGACAGACGCTGAGGTTCATGCGGGGCTGTCTCAGATGCTCGAGGATTTCTATTTCGATGAAGTGCTTCCGAAGTCCGGCGCAAAGGAGCTTTTGGAGTTTGTTGAGGCGAAGGGGATAAAGCTGACCGCTGCCACTTCAAGCCCCAGGATCCATGTCGAGAAGGCTCTTGAGAGAAACGGGATGCTGAAGTTTTTCGAAAAGATCTTCACGAATTCTGAGGTCGGAGCGAGCAAGCATTCGCCCGAGATCTACAATATGGCCGCAGCGTTTATGGGAACGAAACCTTCGGAGACACTTGTTTTCGAGGATTCGCTTTACGCGCTGAAGACGGCTAAAAACGCGGGTTTTAATACGGTCGGAGTCTGTGACTTAAAAGGCGAGACCGACCAGGAGGGAGTAAAGAACACGGGCGATCATTACGTTTTGGAACTGAATGAATGCCCCGCGTTATTTGAACAATTCTACAGTCAATAACAGAGCGATCTGTTAGGAGCGGCATACCGGGGGCACCACCTTATGCCGCTATATAAAAGTAATGCGAAAACAAATTTACGAAAGAAGGTAAATGAGATGAAAACAGCATTAACTATCGCTGGAAGCGATTCCTGCGGAGGCGCCGGTATACAGGCAGACATCAAGACGATGACGATGAACGGCGTTTATGCCATGTCAGCGATCACCGCTCTTACTGCCCAAAACACTACCGGCGTAACTGGGATCATGGAAGTGACGCCGGAATTTCTGGCTTCGCAGCTGGATGCGGTCTTTACGGATATCCGTCCGGATGCAGTCAAGACCGGTATGGTCGCTTCAAGTGAGCTCATCAAGGTCATTGCATCAAAGCTCAAGGAGTATGGCGCAAAGAACATCGTAGTCGATCCGGTCATGGTCGCAACGAGCGGCGCAAAGCTCATCAGCGACGATGCGATCGAGACGCTCAAGCAAGAACTCCTGCCTCTGGCAGATGTCATCACGCCCAACATTCCTGAGGCGGAAGTGCTCTCAGGCATGACGATCAGGAACGAGGATGACATGGTTGCTGCGGCAAAGGCAATCTGCGAGAAGTTCGGATGCAGCGTTCTTTGCAAGGGCGGCCATCAGATCAACGACGCAAACGACCTGCTCTACAGAGACGGCAGCTACGTCTGGTTCAAGGGCAAGAG
>SVJC01000032.1 GCA_015069215.1 Oscillospiraceae bacterium | reverse complement strand
ACCCGCAATGGACTTCATCTTCGCAGTAGTCATCGCATTCATGGGAGTTCTTCAGTACAAGGTTTTCGAATCAGCTGAAAAGTCATATTAAGCTTCATACATACATATCACCCTACCCCAATAAAAGAGGCAACCTGATCATCAGGCTGCCTCTTTTATCTGTTCTGAATCAAAACTGCCGGCTGATTTCCGGGCGTGTAGTAGCGTCAATTACTGCTTATAGTCGTCCACGTCGAATTTTCTGTCGCGGAAGTAGTAGTCACGGTCGTTTTCTGTTATCTCACGTATTACGCGGCAGGGATTGCCCGCTGCTATAACATTGTCGGGGATGTCCTTCGTGACAACGCTTCCGCCGGCTATTACGACGTTGTTTCCGATGGTTACGCCCGGCATTATGCATACGTGGCCGCCGACCCATACGTAATTTCCGATGGTGATGTCTATACCGTATTCATAGCCTGAACTGCGGGTCTCGGGATGGACGGGATGCCCTGCGGTGTAGATACCGACGTTGGGACCTGCCATGAAGTGGTCGCCGATGCGTACTTTGCCTACATCCAGGACTGTAAAGTTGTAGTTTGCGAAGAAATCCGTGCCTACTTCGATGTTGTAGCCGTAATCGCAGAAGAACGGGGATTCGATGTTGAGATAGCCCTCGCAGGTCTTTCCGAGGATCTTGCGGAGCAATGCCTCACGCTCTTTTGTCTTGTCAGGGGGCAGGAGATTATACTCGTATATCTTTTTCTTACAATCAAGCCTGTCCTCCGGGAGCCCGTCGAGCCATGACTTGTAAGGCAGATTATTCAGCATTCTTTCTTTCTGGTTCATAAATTTACCTCAAAAATACGCAATAAAACCATTATACAGGGCATAAGCGCATTTCGCGAAGGCTCATTTACGGTAAAATATGTTTGTTATTTATATATATACCGTGATACGATTAGGGCATAAAGTTAGTACCGGAGGAAGAAATGGGTAACGAAGTAAACAAGAATGAGATCAATGACATCGTAAATGCCATAATCTCTGATTTTGACGGCGGAAAGAACATTGACGCCATTAAGTTTTTCGGCAATCCCGACAAGGAAGAGGTGAGGGAACTGGTCGAGCATTTTTTCAGAATCGTATATCCGGGATATTTCCGCGACCGTTCTTACAAGATATATAACCCCAGGAACAGCTTTGCCGTTACGATAGAAGACGTTTTCTATCACCTCAAGAAGCAGGTCTACAGGGCTTTGGAGTATTCCAAGAGCGAGAGCAGGCTGACTGACGAGGAGAAAGAGGCTGAAAGCTACCGCATCTGCACGGAGTTCTTTAAGAGGATACCGACTGTCAGGGAGTTTATCGAGACTGACCTTCTGGCAACGTTAGACGGCGACCCGGCTGCTGCCAACATGGATGAGATCATATTGGCTTATCCCGGCCTTATGGCAATTACCGTTTACCGTCTTGCCCACGAGCTTTTCCTGCTCAAGGTCCCGATCCTGCCGCGTCTCATGACCGAGTATGCGCATTCCGAGACAGGAATCGACATCCACCCGGGCGCAACGATCGGCAAGTATTTCTTCATCGATCACGGTACGGGTATCGTTGTCGGTGAGACATCCGTTATTGGAAACAACGTAAAGATCTATCAGGGTGTTACGATCGGAGCTCTCTCCACAAGAGGCGGACAGAAGCTCTCCGGCAAGAAGCGTCACCCGACCATATGCGATAACGTTACGATCTATGCCAATGCTTCCATCCTTGGCGGCAACACTGTCATAGGCGAGAACACGGTCATCGGAGGCAACTCGTTTATTACTTCATCCGTTGAGCCTGATTCCAAAGTCAGCATGAAGAACCTCGAAAAGGAGGTCAAGACTGACGGCAACAAGGTCAAGAGTGAAGAAATAAAACAGGGCGATGAGTGGTTTTACATAATCTGATGAAAAAATCGAGCAACAGGATGAGCATAAAAGTGAAGGTGGCACTAGCCGCCGTTGTTGCCATTTCTGTGCTTACCATCAGCATCGTTGCGTTCGGCTACCAGCTTTTCGAGACGAACGTAATGGCCAGTTACGGAAAGTATGCAACCACAGTCCTTGAGTATGCTTACAGCGTTACCGAGGAGTATTCTTTCGGAGACATGATCAGGAAGCGTGAGATGCCCGAAGGATACGAGCAGATGAGAAAGGGCTTGAACACCGTTAAGGACAGTTCCAAGATCGAATATCTCTATGCGGTGTATTTCGAAAACGTCGAAGACATCCACAGCCTGACCTATGCGATCAATGCCAAATCGAAGAAAGAGATCGAAAATGGCGGAAAGTTCACCTATCTGGGCACTCCCTGTGAGACTTCGGGATTCGAAAATGACACTCTGACATTCTTCCAGAAAGCCATTAAGGAAGGAATGAAGGAGAGCAGCCTGCTTGTAGGTTATTCTGAAGAATACGGCAAGATGCTCAACGGCTATAAGGTCATCTTTGACAGCCAGGGCAATCCTGCCGGTCTTTTGTGTGTTGAGATAAACATCAATGACATTAACAGCGAGCTTGGCGTATACGTCCGTTCGATCGCACTGATTGCATGCGTCGTTACCCTTGCCGTAATTGCGGTCTATGTTGCGACGGCAGAGCGTAACGTCGTAAGGCCCCTGATGCGGATCTCGGAGAGCACTGATGCTTTCGTACAGAAGATGAAGAACAGTGCGGAGCCTGAAGCCCTGTCTTATGATGACGTTCATATCGATACTAATGACGAGATACAGGATCTTGCCAATAACATCAAGAGCCTGGCGAATAACGTCAAAGACTACATGATCAACATCAGGAACATTGCTTCAGAGAAGGAAAGACTGGGAGCTGAGCTTGACGTTGCCACAAAGATCCAGGAAGGCATCCTGCCGGGCATATTCCCGCCTTATCCTCACCGCAACGAATTCGATCTCTTTGCTTCTATGTCCACTGCAAGGGAAGTAGGCGGAGACCTGTACGATTTCTTCTTTGTCGATGACGATCACCTTGCTCTGGTCATCGGAGACGTTACCGGCAAGGGAATTCCCGCTGCGCTTTACATGGTCATTGCAAAGACCCTTATCAAGAACCGCACGATAATGAACTGGAGCTCGACGTCATCGATCCTTTTCGACGTTAACAACCAGCTCTGTGAAGGCAACGACATGGAGATGTTCGTAACTGTCTGGCTTGCGATCATAGATCTCAAGACAGGCAAGGGATTGGTATCCAACTGCGGTCACGAGCATCCTGCCATCCTGGACGACGGAAAAGCTTTCCATATCAATAAATACAAGCATTCACCTGCGCTCGGAATAACCGGCGGCTTAAGATTTGAAGAACATGAGATCATGCTGAAGCCCGGCGACTGCTTGTTCGTTTATACTGACGGCGTTCCTGAAGCGACGAATTCAAAGAAGGAATTCTGGGGCATAGAAAGAATGGCGGATGCCCTTAATACGGCTGTTGACAAGGATGTTCAGGAAATGGTGAAGACTGTTTCTGCCGAGCTCGGGAAATTCGTGGGTGATGCGGAACGCTTTGATGACATTACGATGCTTTGCTTCAAATACAACGGCAAAGACAATAACGGATAATAGACAAGGTCAACCGCGTTTGCGTTCGGGAAACCGCTCGTAGAATTCTTCCTTATCGGAATACATCTTTCTGTCGGCAGTGCCCATTGCCTGACGGATGTCTGATCTCTTGTCAAAAAGGCAATAACCCAAAGAGAAACTTACGTCATCGGAAACTGTCCTGTATGAATCGAGCTTTGCAAGCTTTTGAGAGAGCGTCTCTTCATCGATGCCGGCAGCAAGGACCATGAACTCATCGCCGCCCGCACGGTAGATCCCATCACCCGGGAAGATCGCTTTGAGGATGTCTGCGGCCTTCTTCAGCAGAACGTCACCTTTGTTGTGACCCTTTCTGTCATTGACCAGCTTCAAACCGTTGAGATCGATAAAGAGGACAGCGTTGGATTCCGGCAGTTCTTCCTTGCCGTTAATGATGTCGTCAACTCTCTGGTTCATCGCGTTGCGGTTTTTGACGCCTGTGAGCATGTCATATTCGCCCATTGTCTTGAGCTGGTCTAAAAGCCTGTAATTTGCTATCTCCGAAGCGATAAAGAAAGAAGTGCTCTCAAGTATGGCCTTGATGCGCATCGTGTTTTCGGTGTTGAAATTGATAGCCCATATATAGCCCATGGTCTCGCCGTTATATTTCAACGGATAGAGCACGATGCTTTTAACGAAAACTTCCCTCAGTGAGTCGCACCACTCGGGATTACGGTCGTGAAGGACTTCCATGTCCTGTTCGTTCTGGATGATGAGGCAGGTGCTGCCTGCGATGGTGTCATCCCAGGTCTCGATGATGTCGAAGAAATCCTCGTATCTTCCGCGGAGATAATCCTCAACGGAATAATCGGCCTCCGGTGAACCTGCGGCTTCGCTCAGTATTGAGAAAGAGCGCCGTTGCATGTCCGTAAGGATAAGACATATCTTGTCGGCATCGCACTGTTCCCTGATGTCGCAGATGACCTCATCCATCGAGTGCTTGAAATCCTCAGTGCCACGGAGCTTGATGCATGTCTCAAGAACGACATCGGTAACAGATGAATCGATATCGGACATTCTGTGGACACTTGCGTTTTCGGTGAGCACCTGGGAATAAACAAAATAGTAAGTGTCATCCGTATCAGCTGCTATCGGCATCATGAACATTTCTATCCAGAAATCGTATCTTTCGGGATGGAGATATGCATGGAAAGGCTTCTTGAGGACTCCGCAGCTGTAGCAGGCATGCTCAAAATTCAGATCCTTATCGATAAAAACCTCGTATGGGGTATCCGGGATGAACTTGTGACTGATCATCGTCGAAAAAGCGATGTTTTCCGAGTCTTCAATGGAATCGATATAAGGTTTGTTTGCACAAACTATACGTATATTCCCGTAATGTCCGTCAGGGAAGACCTGAATGGACATGATGCAGGACATGGTTTCGTAGCTGTCTACAAGTTTCTGAAAATCCATCGAGACTCCTTTCGGGTAATATTTTATATGCTGAGCCGGATTATTTCTATATATTAAAGTGCTTTGTTAATTGAAAGTTCATTATCGCGATAAAGTTGGAAATAATGCGTTCCAAACTGTAAAATAGTTCTATGAGTGTGGGACAAACGAAAGGGGATCAGGCGTTATGAAGAAAAAACTATTCCTCATGGGACTTATCATGTCGGTGTTGATCTCGGTCGGAATGGGTCTTTTGTCGTCTTTTCTCGTTATCAGGTTCAATCCGGATATCGTCAGAATGTCGCCCGTCCCCATGATCTTCATCTCAAATACGGCCGCATCAGTTATCACCGGACTCGTGGTCTTCTTTTTGATCCCGCTGGGAAAACTTGGCGCAATGCTCGCAAACAAGGCCGGAGCCAAAGCTCCCTCGCTGAAGTTTGCTCTCATTAATTCAATACCGATGTCTGTCGGCAATACCGTGATAATAAGCCTCGTAGTAAGCCTTCTCGGCGCGGTCAGCGCAAGGCTCAGAGCCCCTGCGGAAGCTTTGGCCAACATGCCTCCGTTTCCCGTCATGTGGCTCGGAACATGGGCAAAACTCCTGCTGCCTACGCTTGTGGCAAGCTATGTTCTGGCTGTCATTCTGGCACCCTTGATCTCAATGCTCCTGGGTCTTAACTCTCCGGGAAAGGACTGACATGATACAGGATATTTACCCCCACAAACTCGACAATCACTACTATCCCGACCGTAAAGCAAATGATGACAGCACCGTTCTCGTGATCAGGGAAAACGATGTTCTCGCAGTAGATAACAGATTCCCGTTAAGGCGAGAACTCGGCATTGAAGAAGAACTCACATATCTTTTCAGTCTTGATGAGGATCAGTGTTATTTTTTGCTTGATGTGACCGGCAGGGAATATCAGATCCCTGAAGGTTTTGAGTTCATTAACATCAGGACATTCAGGCGCAGTCAGAGCGTCGCCAAGCATAATGTTTTCCTGGCTTACACGGCGATGCAGCTCGCACGCTGGTACAGGGACAATACCTTCTGCGGAAGATGCGGAAAGAAGACTTATCTTGATGACAAAGAACGCGCCATCCGTTGCGAATGCGGCAACATCATCTATCCGAGGATAGTTCCGGCTGTCATCGTTGGCATAACTAATGGCGATAAGATCCTTGTAACCCAGTATAGGACTGGCTATGCGCATTATGCTCTCGTCGCGGGCTTTACCGAGATCGGAGAGACTCTTGAACAGACCGTCGCAAGGGAAGCGATGGAAGAGACCGGCCTGAAGGTTAAGAATATCCGCTATTACAAGTCGCAGCCCTGGGGCGTTGTTGACGATATCCTCGTAGGGTTTTACTGCGATGTTGACGGTGACGATACCATCAGGATGGATGAGGGTGAACTCAAGATCGCAGAGTGGAGAGCCAGGGAAGACATTGAGCTTCAGCCTGATGATTTCAGCCTCACGAACGAGATGATGAAGATGTTCAAAGAGGGCAAAGCCTAAGGCTGCTCATATGCCTCGAGAGCATGCGAATAGTAGCCGCGCAACTTTTGTTTAAGCGATGCCGGACTTACGACGACGGCATCTTTTCCGAAACGTCTGAAGTATTCTTCAAGCTGCAATTCAGGCCAGTCGAAATGGTAGAGATCCCCGTCTGCATATGTAATGTATGGTCTGTTCTTTACGATCATCGTGTACATCTGCTTGCCGCGCTCAGTCATCCTGACAACAGCGTGTATGTCCTTGGACATGGAGTTGGGGCTTCTGAGAGCTTTTCTTGCCAGTTCGTCCCCGATCATGTTGTCACGCCTGAAAGTCTGTGAAGTGATGAAAACATTGGAAAGCCTTGAGATCCTGAATGAACGGTTCTTTTTCTGCTTGCGGTCATGGCAGAGGAGATAGCTGAACTGCTCTTCCTTCGATGTGGCGATCATGTAAGGTTCAACGACAGCCTTGCGGTCGTGTCCCCTTGAAGTGAATGAGAGGACCCTGCTTTCAGAAATGGCCCTGTTGATCGCCTCGTATGTGTCCTTGAAGATTATCTCTTCTCTCTTGCTCCTGGGGATCGACAGGTAAGACAGGAACATGTCCTTTATGTAGCCTGACAATGAATTCTCCTTGAGGAGATTATTCTCGATTATCCTTATTATTTCGTAAGACTCACCGCTGACGGTAAGCGTGATGACCGCGCTCTTGCCGCTCTGGGGTTCTTTGTTATTGATGTAAGTCCTTATTATCTTCTCGGCCAGTACTGATGCATCCTTTGACTTTAATGCCTTTACTGAAGTGAATTCGCCCAGCAGATTACTGAGGAGTTCATCGTTGCCGTTCCTGTACTGATCGAAATAGTTGACGATGAGTTCCTTTAAGAACCCGTTGAGGTTTACCGTCCCGTCTTTTCTCGTGAATTCAAAGAGCTCTGCATCGTTGGCAAGCCTCGTTTTCGTGTCTTCAGAAAGATATATCTTGTATTTCTCGGTCATATGTATCTCCTAATTGGGGTTGCAAATTTAAGTAAAAATCACGAAAATACCTTAATACTAACATTATATTGGGGTTGTAACTGTAAGTCAATCTGCATCTGTTAAAACCCCACTCCCGGAGTTAACATACAATTGCAACGAGCGAAAGACACTCACAGCGATCAAGTATCAGGCGGTCTTCGCAGGTTCGAATCCTGCATTCATGATGTGTCTTGTCAGCGTATTGACTAAAGGTGCATACAGCAATCTTAGCGATCATGAACAGTTAATTCATCGAAAAGAGCACCTTGTTAAAAAGGAGAAAAGGAAATGTTGAAGTTTTTAAAAAGAGAAGCTAATACAGCTTATACAGCAAACGGTGCTGTTTCAAATGCAAGCACCATGTCCGACTGTCTGGACTTTTTCGCAACAGCCGGCGCACTGAGAAATGCATATGACGAGGAGATCGTCACAAGGTTCATCAGGGCTTTTGCAGAGGATAAGGATATCGCCATGAAGATCCTCTTCTATGCAAGAGACATCAGAGGCGGTCTGGGTGAGAGAAGGGCATTCAGAGTAATACTTAAGTATCTGGCTCAGAACTACCCTGAGACTGTAATTAAGAACATCGGCAATATCGCCGAGTACGGCAGATATGATGATATCCTGTCGTTGATGGATACAGCTTGTGAACAGGAGGCAACCGCTTACATCAAGGCTGTCTTGACAGATGATATGAAGTCCATGCAGGCACAGGACTCCGTCTCATTAATGGCCAAGTGGCTGCCTTCTGTTAACGCAAGCTCCAAGGAGACAGTCAGACTCGCCAAGAAGATCGCCAAGGCAATGAAAATGTCTGACGCTTCTTACAGAAGAATGCTGTCTGCTCTGAGAGCTTACATAAAGATCCTGGAGAACAACCTGAGAGAGAAGGACTATACTTTCTCTTATGAAAAGCAGCCTTCAAAGGCTCTGTTCAAGTACAGAAAGGCTTTCTTCAGAAATGATGGGGAAAGATACTCTGCCTTTATCTCAAAGGCCATGAAAGATCCTTCTGTAATGAAGACAGGCTCTCTGACACCTTATGATATCGTGAATACCGTCATCAGGAACAGAAGCGGCATGGCATCTTCAGAGAGAAAGGCTCTGGATACCACATGGAATGCTCTGGAAAACTATGTAAACTCCGGCAATACGCTTGCCGTGGTTGACGGTTCAGGCTCCATGTACTGCAGCTGTTTCGCAACACAGCCTGCAGCTGTTGCAGAGTCACTGGGAATATATTTTGCAGAACGCAATAAGGGTGCATTTGCAAACTGCTTCATTACGTTCTCTTCTAATCCCAGATTGGTTGAGATCAAGGGTAAGGACATTTTCGAGAAGGTCCGGTACTGCATGAGCTACAATGAGTGCAGCAACACCAATATTGAAAAGACCTTTGACCTGATACTTAACACTGCGGTCAAGAACCGCATGAAGCAGGCTGACATGCCTTCCAGACTGATAATCATCTCCGATATGGAGTTTGATTGCTGTGCTTCAGATGCCTCAATGACAAACTTTGAATCAGCAAAGGCAAAGTTTGTCAGGATGGGCTATAAGCTCCCTCAGGTGGTCTTCTGGAATGTCAACAGCTTTACCAGACAGCAGCCTGTCAGAATGAACGACCAGGGCGCAATACTGGTCTCCGGCATGTCTCCTCAGATCTTCGCGATGCTGAAGGATGACAAGCTCGATCCTTATTCCTTCATGATGAGCGTAATCTCATCTGAGAGATATGAAAGGGTCGCAGCATAAATGAAAGGTAATACATATGGAAGCTATAGAAATAAAAGGAAAGGTGAACACAGCTCTCTGCTACGCGAAAGTCGTGGAAGATGAAGCAATAGAACAGATAAGACGAATGTGCGATTATCCGATGACCGAAGGGTCCAGGATAAGGATAATGCCCGACGTGCACTCCGGTAAGGGGTGCACGATAGGTACCACAATGACTATCAAGGACAAAGCAGTTCCCAACGTCGTCGGCGTTGATATCGGCTGCGGAATGTACACAGTCAATCTCGGAAAAGGCGACATCGATTTCGAAAAGGTCGATGAAGCAGCGCACTACATTCCTTCCGGCAAGAGCGTCTGGGAAGGCCGAAAGGAGCATTTCGATCTTACGGGTCTTACATGCTACAGACAGCTTAAGGATGCAAAGCGTCTTGTCAGATCACTCGGTACATTGGGCGGCGGAAACCACTTCATCGAGATCGATGAAGCAAAGGACGGCACCAAGTATCTCATCATACACTCCGGTTCCAGAAACCTCGGCAAGCAGGTCGCAGAGCTCCACCAGAAGCTCGCCGTAAACCTCAGCAGAGGCTATGATGATTATCTCGAAAAGAGAGACGAGATCATAAGAACTTACAAGGAAGAGGGGAGAAAAGAAGAAATACAGGCAGCGTTGAAGCAGCTCAAGTGGGAAGTCTATGAAGGTGATTCTCCTATGCCTGAAGATCTCTGCTATCTTTCCGGCAAGTACCTTGAAGATTATCTCCACGATGTTGAGATATGCCAGGCTTTCGCGAAAAGAAGCAGAGAATTGATGGCAGAGATCCTCATCGAAAGAGCGGGTCTTACGGCAGGTGAATCCTTCCACACGATACACAACTACATCGATACGGATGAGATGATATTGAGAAAGGGTTCCATAGCCGCACACAAGGGCGAGAAGGTCTTGATCCCCATAAACATGAGGGACGGTTCCGTCATCGCTGTCGGCAAGGGCAATCCTGAATGGAACTTCTCCGCTCCTCACGGTGCCGGAAGACTCATGTCCAGAACAAAGGCTAAAGATACTCTTTCCATGGAAGAGTACAAGAAAGCGATGGAGGGAATATACACTACATCGGTAAACGAAGAAACGCTGGATGAAGCGCCGATGGCTTACAAGTCATTGGAAGACATCATAGATGTCATAGCAGAATCCGTGGATGTTATCGAAGTCATCAAGCCCGTATACAACTTCAAGGCATGAGAAAAGGAGTTGTCTCATTTTGCTTGGAGGCGCATCTTCACGCCCGGCGCGGAACGCCGGATCAGCTTTTGTTGCTCACGTAAACATTTTCGTAAACAAAACCGGCCGAAATGTTTACGAAAAACTTTACTTTTCAAAAAAATAAACTCAAACGTAAACTTCTGAAGCACAAAAGTTTACGCTTAAGTTTACGTTGTTTTTCCCGTGTGCAGTCCGCAGCCGGGACCTCCCCGATATGTTTTGAAAAATGAGGGGCTGCCTCTTGAAGTGAACAGGTCACTTGTGAGACAGCCCCTTTTTGAATGGTTGATTATGTATAGTTTTTTGCTTTTTGTTATCAGATTCCGCCTAAAGCATCGATTACGTTTCTGAAGATGTGGATGTAGTTGAAAAGGATAGCTCCTGCGATGATGCAGATGATTGCTATAACGCAAATGAGTTCTACGAGATTGAAACCCTTCTTTGAATCTGTGTTCTTAATGATCTTTTTCATTTTACTTTCCCCCTGTTGTTTGTTGGTTGGTTTGTGTTTTTGTTTGATGGCTTCATTATTGCAACTTCAAGGGGGTATAACCATCAGCAATGTAGCGGCAGACTGATGATTAAGCAACACCAATATGCCCATGTGTTGCCAAACGTTAAAAAAGTTGTGTTTTGTATTTGGAGATTTACTGTTCTTTCGGGATATTCGCAAAAAAACTGATGGTAAAAGGTATGCACGCAAGACTTGTCATGACATCTGCGATCGCCTGCGCAACCTGAATTCCCTGAAGACCGAAAATGTAGCTTGCGATGAGCAGTATCGGAATGAAGAACAAGCCGTTTCGAAGTGACGATAAAAACGTTGCGTTGAACTTATATCCTATGCTCTGGAACATCATGTTGTTACAGACCTGGAAAGGTACGAAGAAGAGTGCAAGGCACTGTGCCTGAAGAGCGGGTATGCCGATCGTAATAACTTCCGGGTCATCTCTGAATAACTGAATGCATGAACCTGCGTTGAGGAAAACTGCAAGCGAGGCGATCCCCAAAGTTATCGTTCCGAATACCAGTGTGAAGAAGAAACCTTCACGTACTCTTGAATATTTCTTCGCCCCGAAATTGAAGCCCGCAACCGGCTGGAAGCCCTGGCCGATCCCTAAGACCGCACTGAATATGAACATGCTGATCCTGTTTGCGATGCTCATGGCTGCGATCGCGGCGTCACCGTAGTTGCCGGCCGCATTGTTGAGAAGCATTGTAGAGATGCTTGCAAGTCCCTGTCTCGCAAGGCTCGGAAGGCCTGTCGTAACTATGTCTCCGATGGTTGATATATTGAATTTCGCATACTTGAATCTGAGCGAAGTCTGTGTCTTTTTGAGTATGAACATTGTGAGCAGCAGTATCCATGAAACGTACTGTGATATTGCAGTTGCAAGACCTGCTCCCAGGATGCCCATATTCATGTACTGCATGAAGAGCATGTCAAGGAAAATGTTTAAGATACCTCCCGAT
Source organism: Oscillospiraceae bacterium (assembly GCA_015069215.1). Lineage (GTDB taxonomy): Bacteria > Bacillota > Clostridia > Saccharofermentanales > Saccharofermentanaceae > Saccharofermentans. Next base: position 7,623 of record SVJC01000032.1, on the reverse strand, counting down.
GTGAGGCCTATCATGGCGAAAAAAGCGCGTCCTTCGTATCTTAAGATGTTATTCAGAACGCAGCTTGATACCAGTGCGGGCGCAGCACAGAGGATGCAGACGGCGTAAGTCTTCGCGTAAGGAAGGATCGTGGGAGTGCTGCCTAAAAGGAGCATCAGAGGCGTTAAGAAAATGCTGCCCAATATGAGGATCGCGAAGCCTGAGAAAAGGGCAGAATAAAAACCCGTTGCAGAGAATCTGCTCGCGCTTTCGATGTCCTTTTGCCCGAGCTTTCTGCTGATTATGCTGCCTGATCCGTGACCGAACATGAAGCCTATGGCCTGAAGGATCGCCATCAGTCCCAAAACGACTCCGGTAGCGCCGCTGGCGGACGTGTTTATCTGACCGACGAAGTAAGAGTCGGCCATGTTGTAGATGCTGGTGACGAACATGCTGATCATGGTCGGAATGCCGAGCTTTACGATAAGACCCGGTACCGGCTTTAATGTCATCAACTCAAATTGTGTTTCGTATTTCTTCATAGGGACACCTTGAAGATAATAGCACTTTTACGGATTTCCTGCCGTTACGCATTTGCATAACAGGTTTGTGAGCTGTGCTTCTTACAGGTTCCCGTAACTTAGTTCGCAGGTTTCGCCGCTTAAGTTCTGATACCTGATGACTTTTTTCTCGGTGTCCATTCCGATGTAAGTTGCCGGTTCGTGGAAAGCCTTGAAGGTCTCATCTGTCGCGCTGAATCTGGCGAGGTCGTATTTCTCCTTCCAGGGCCAGATCAAAGTGACCTCAAGCTGGTCGCTGTTATTGAGCTGGGGAAGCCTTTCGGCTTCGGTCATCATGAAATACTGAAGCGAGAGGGCCTGTTCGGGGTTATCGCCGTGGACTCCCCAAGTGGCATCGCAATGATAACCTTTTCCACCGATCACGACATATGTCCAGTCGTGTTCGCAGGAAGTCCCCATGGGCGTTGCTTCAACTCCGCACTGGAGAAGAAGGTATGAAAAGGCTCCCGCGATCTCGCAGCAGATGCCGTTCCTTTTTGTGAGGCATGCATAGTCGCTGAAGTCATCTATGCCCTGGCCGTCGAGCGGACTGTAATCGTAAACCCAGTTTTTGCACATGTAGTCGTAGAGGCTCATCAGTTTTTCGAAGTCAGAATAATCGGAACGCGTTGCCTCGTTAAGGATCCTTACGATCTCTTCTTCAAATGCTTTGTTCCTTGCTGTGAGCTTTTCCTTATCCATCTTGTACTTGAGCCTGCCCGTGCCGTTTTCAAAACCTGCTCCGGTGACCAAGGTACAGGCGGACGGATAGAAGTTCCCGATCGTGGCTTCATCGGTGCACCATTTGTAAGCGGCTTCATCCGTGCAATTGAAAGTGTCTTCTCCTGCTCTGATCGCATCGACCATGTTGTAGAAGGACTGCCACTTGTCTTCGGAGACTATCTCGGAAAGGAGCGAGCAGTGCACATGCGGATTGAACGTGAAAGGCTCCGGTTCTTTAGTGGTTTCAGCGGTCGTCTCAGATACCGTAACAGAGGCATCTGAAGAGCCTTTCGTGTTAACGACTGATTCGGCTGGCTTTACCTGACGGCAGCCGGAGAATATAAATGTTAAGGCCATTGCGGCACAGAAGATCGTCTTTTTATTCATAAGTTTTTCACCTGTTATTTCAGCAAAAAAAGATTATATTGCTGAAAGGGAAAAATAAAAGCATTCCCGAAGGAATGCCTTTAAAATGCCTTAAAGTAAGTGCTGTCGGTTACTGCTGAAGAAGTTTCTTCTTTACGCACCATTTGCCGAACTTGGTGAACAGGTCTTTGCCGTACAGTTTTTTCAGTACCGCGGCGTATTCCGTTACAGTGGCTTTGTCGTAAGAGGCAGCGTTGTAAGTGATGTTTTGTGCTTTTAATTCATTGTAGAATTTATTGAAACATCCTTTGCCGTGCTTGCTGTAGAGGTATTTCCACAAAGCGTATCCGTAAGCGTATTCAGGTCCCCTTTGGCTTGCCTTTAAAGAATGGAAATCGGCTATGAATACTTTCTCGGCATTCTTGGCCGTGATCTTCTTGTGGACAAGATCCAGATCCCAGTTGTTCTTCTTTTTGACCGTAGCCATTGCAGGGTATTTTGAGGCTAAAGCACTGATTACGGAATATCCCATGTATTCGGCAATGCCCTCTGTCAGGATGTTTGTCAGATCGCAGTTCCTTAATGTGATAAGATGGGTTACTTCGTGAGCTATCTCTGAATAATCAACGTATTTATTTCTGCGCTTGGGATTCTTTTTGTATGTCGGAACGGAATTCCAGAGCTCATTCGAAAACAATTCGTAGCTGCAGATCACCACATAAGTGCTGTCGGCAGCGGAGATCCTGGCTGTGTCCTTGCGGTCCGTAACAAGAAAGATCGGGATCTTGTCGCCGATGTCCCAACCTTCCCAGGGATTCGGCCCGTTTCCGGATTCGTCCTTGGGTTCGTAATAGGAAGCCGCTATGGAAGGAACGTTGTTGTAAGGAAAATCTTCCGGATTGTATTTTATGCCCAGCTGATTTTCGATCTCATCAACGATCGCATCAAGATTGACGGCGAAGTCACCGGGAAGCTTGATGTCCTTATCCATGAAGACAACGTACTTTTTCGACTCGATGTAACAGTAATCTTTCGATACAAATGTAGTTGCCTTGTTGCCGTCGAGTTCGATCTTCTGATAGGGAGAAGAATCCTTCGGATTGCCGTAGGTAACGAACGGGGAGACTGTGGTCGTCTCTTCGGTTGTTTCGGCAGTTGTGGTCGTCTCTTCAGTTGTAGTTGCCGTTGCCGTCTCTGAAGTGGTTTCAGAGGAAGCAGACGGTGCCTTTCCGCATGAACATAAGAATGCGTTCGAAGCGATAAGCAGAGCTAAAAGAAATGATGATAGCTTTTTCATGGTCTCAGGCCCGCCTTACCATACTCCGCCCTTTTTCTGAAGGGCTTTATGCTTCTTGCACCAGGTGCCGAATTTCTTGAAAACATCCTTGTCGCCGCAGGATGCCGTGACGATACCTACTTGGTTTCCGCCGTCACCATAGTTGTTGACGGTGCTGACGTATTCCTTGAAAAACTCCTTGCCGTACTGTGAAAAGAGGAATTGGACGAAATACCTGCCGTAAACCTGCTGGGCATTGGGATTGGCATAACCGGCTTTCTTGTCGTAATAATCCGAGGCAAAGATCGATTCTGCATTCTTTGCGGTAACGACCTGCGGGATCGGCGCATCGTAAAGATAACGCTTCTTCTTAACGATCGACAATGACGGATGATCAGCTGCGAGTGCATTGATTACCGTGCGTGAAAGATACTGGCCCACGCCTTTGGACATGATCGCCGGAATTTCGTATTTGCAGTGCCTCTGCAAAATGCATTGTGCAAGGGTGTCGGCGATGAAATGATAGCAGACGTAGCTTGGCCTGCGGTCCGGAGCCTTCTTGTAGCTCGGAACTGAATTCCAGAAATCTTTGGTTATAAGTTCGTATTGATGGATCACTATATCGGAATTGTACACGGAGTTGCCGTAGCCGCTGTCCTCGCGGTCCACCGCGACGAATATTCCTATCTTGTTTCCGATGCGCCAGTTTTCCCAGGGGTTGATGCCGTAATATGCAGTTGTGTTGCTTACCGGTCTGTCTTCAAAATCTGCAGGAGCATAGGGAAGACCAAGCTCCGTTTCGATCTCGTTGATGATGGCGTCCAGGTTTGCGGTAAAATCACCGGGAATATCGAGATCTTTGTCCAGGAAAAGAACATACTTCTCGGATTCTATGAAGCAGTAATCTGTTGTGAGGAAGTGATGATCTTTATCCCCGTCAAGCACGAGCGCCTTATAAGGCGTTGTGTCACGGCCGTTCGGAATGGTTGTTTCCGTTGTTTCGGTCGTGGTCTCGACAGTTGTCGTGGCTTCCGTTGTGGTCGTTGTTGTGGTCTCTTCTGACGGCGTTGTCGCAGGCGTATTATTGCTGCATGCGGATAAGAGCGCGCTGCCGGCCATCAGAGAAGCCAAAAGTAGTGTTGTTGCTTTCTTGACATTCTTCATTTTCCTTCTCCTTGTTCCCTTATTTCGCGGATTTCTCCACTTATATTGCGATTATAACATCATTCAAATATCTGATTTAGAAGTTAATATCACGATTTTTTGAGCTTTTCGCCGGCTTTGCTGATAAGCAATAACCAAATTTACTCAGCAATTTCCAGTGTAGACGTATTTGAGTTTTTCTCTTGCGACATCCGCAAGGGCATAGATCTTGCTGACATCAGTAGGAGCAACATCTGTTAATCTGTATCTCGGAAAAAATCTTGAAATGTGAAGAGGGATCTCATTTCCTATGACAATACCGTTTTTGTCCGTAAGGCCTGCGATCCATGAAATGAGGTCGCGCATTTCATCTTCAGTGTCGTTCATTCCCGGTACGATCAGCATCGTGAGCTCAATGTGGCAATCCTTTGCGGCTCTTTCGATAAAGGCTTTTGTAGTGGCGAGATCACCTTTGAGAAAGTCCCGGTATGTCTTTTCAGACATGCTCTTGATGTCAACGTTCATTGCATCGATATAGGGCAGGATCTCTTCGAGAACATGGATCTCAGCAGTTCCGTTCGTTACGAGAACGTTCTTCATTCCGGCTTCATTAACGAGCCTTGCGGTATCCCTTATGAATTCGTAACTGACCAGGGGTTCATTGTAAGTATATGCGATACCGATGTTGCCTCTTGATCTGTATTTCAACGCTATCCGTAGAAGATCTTCAGGTGTGATCACGTCATCAAATTCCCTGCCGTCAGACCTTGAAATGTCGTGGTTCTGGCAGAAAGGGCAGAAGAGGTTGCAGCCGTAGCTTCCGTAAGACAGTATCTGAGAGCCCGGGAAAAAGCGTGCCAGAGGCTTTTTCTCGATCGGATCCAGCGCGAGCGAAGTTACACGTCCGTAGTTGGCTGCAACGACTTTTCCGTCCCTGCAGGTCCTGGCCTTGCAGACGCCGAGCTTTCCCTCGCCGATATCACAATGTCTGAAGCATACTTCGCAAACAGCCATGTTACTTATACCTGATCACTTCAAAACGCTGCAGGCGGTAGTTATCCGAAGGAACGATCCCGCCTTTCTGCATTGCTATCTTTATCTGATAATCAACAGTATCCACGCCTTCGAGATCAGGCAGGAGAAGTCCGCATTTTGATCCGCACGTAACGATAACACCATAACGCTTAACATCAAGCTGATCCGGTCCGTCGATGTATTCGGGCTTGCCTAAGATGTCCACATTGATCTCCAGAAGACCAAGTTCATCTTCTCTGACTGCGTTGAACCTGGGATCACGCGAGACAGCACTGATGGCATTGCTGATTATCTCCTCGGCAATAGAGTCCTGAACGGGTCCTATCGTTCCGATGCAGCCTCTCAGCATTCCGTTCTCATGCACGGAAACAAATGCTCCGGCTTTTTCGGAAACTGCTTCGGGAGGAAGTGCTTCTTCAAGACCTTCAGGAAGCTCGGAAGGGAAGGAGAGTCTTTTACGGGTTCTTATGAATTTCTCGATTACGGCTCTCGCGAGTCTTACGTAAGGGGATTCATCAGATGTGTTGATCCCGGCTGCGAGTTTATTCAGGAAACGTCTTTGTTCATTGACTTCGCCGGGCTTGAAAATGCATATTCCGTAACCTACTCCGGTTACGTCCTGATGCGAAAGTGCTTCGGCTTTGACATCAACTCCGTCAAACGCACCTGCCATTATGACGAACGACCTGTGACCGCATTCGGCGCTCTTATTAAGGAGGTCTTCATCGAATTCGAGCATTGCTCCGAAATCGGCTTTTGAAGCAGCATCCATAATCTTTTCGTCGTAAACGGGGCCTGCGGGATCGAATCCGTAAGGGCCGTCGTCCTTGAGCTTATGTGAGAGGTCTCCGCTTGCTACGATGACGGTGCTTCGACCGAGTTCTTCGGAGATCTTCCTGATATATGTACCGAGCTTATAGTGATCGGTAAGCGGCATGCCCGAAAGACCTATCCTGATGATCTTTCCTGTTTGGCAGTATTTCCTTATGAAGTAGAGAGGGACCATCGTGCCGTGATCCAGTTTCTTGTCGCGTTCGCCTAATGTGCCGCCCGGAAATCCGCTCCTGTCGAGCAGCAGTTCAAGCTTTTGAACAAACTCGGTATCGTATGTCTCGCTGAATCTTTCCTGGGGCGCACCGAAATCGGCAAAGCTGCCGATGGCGCCGTCACCGGGCGAGATGTGAAAGTAATCCGAGTACATTATTGAATGGGGACTTATGATAACGATCGTTTCCGGAGCAAGATCCGCGATCTCTTTTCCGACGCGTTCATATGCTTCGGTCGTTTGAGTGATCTGTTTTTCGCCGCCTCTCCCGACTGAAGGGATTATGAGCGGGGGGTGCGGTACCATGAATGCTGCTTTGATTCCCATATGCGTCACCTCTTTAACCGATTATACCATTTCAATTGAAAGAGGCTGCTCTGCCCCGCAGCCTCTATCAATGAAAGGAAAAATTATGGAAGGAAAATTATGAAGATCTGGATTTCTTGGTCTTCTTCTCAAGATACATTGCTTTATCAGCTTTGTTCATGCATTCGAGGAGATCTTCCCAAGCTGTTACCTCGCAGGTACCGATACTTGCTGAAAGCGGGAAAGGATATTTGTGTTCGTTGTTGGCGGCTTTGATGTGATTTCTTAAATTCCTGATGAACTGGCCGATCCTTCCGGGATCGTTCAGCACCAAAACGACTGCAAATTCATCGCCGCCCATTCTTGCTGCCATTTCTTTCTTGCCGACTGCCTTCGCGATGCAGTCCGAAATGGCTTTGATCGCATCGTCTCCTGCGCTGTGGCCGTATGTATCGTTGATGAACTTAAGGCCATCCATATCGATGCTCGCGACTGCGATGGGAGTCTTTAGCTGACGGTCATCGAAGAAGTTGTTGATGTTCTTTTCGAATCCTCTTCTGTTATAAAGACCGGTCATTGCATCTCTTACGTACATGTCCATGACATCGCTTACGGCAAACAGTTTGCTGTACAGATGTGATCTGTTGATGGCCTGGCCGAGGAGCATGAGGATGAATTCGAGCTTCTCGTTTACGAACTCTCTGGCATCCGGGATTATCTCGAAAGCGCCGTAGCCGTAAACTTCGTTTTTGTAGTAGATCGGAAGGAAGATCCTGATGCCTGAATCAGTATCAAGGAACTGGGCGGGGAGAAGGCGGTCATCCGGGAAAGGTATCTCCTTGATGTTGACCTTGCCGTCTTCCTCGAAATAGCCGAAAACGCACCTGTCATTTTCTCTGAAGTAACACAGATAGCATCTGCTGAAGAATCCCAAGTCCCTGAGATTCTCCATCGTTATCTGATGGTATGCCTCAGGCGTGATCGCATCTTCATAACGTGCGCTCATGATAACGAAAGCGCGGGTTACGTCAAACGCAGTGTTCCTAATGAGATCGAGCTTTCTGTATGCGTCGAAGATGTCTCTTTCGGCATCGGAATCGTTCGTGCTCTCCCTTAAGATGAGTTTGCCCGGAACGTTGACCGAGAAGTCGACCGGCTCGCCGCCAACTATCTTTGCCAAAGTGTCTATT
>SVJC01000031.1 GCA_015069215.1 Oscillospiraceae bacterium | reverse complement strand
GATCATGGGTTCTGACACTCTGGGAACCTTTGAGACATGGTTCAAGCCCGAAGCGATCTTAAGGCATGCGACGCTCCTTGCGGCTGAAAGGCCCGGCGACGGTGTTGACGTTTATAAGGCTGCTGACTCCATTAAGGAAAACCTCGGAGGAAGCGTTGAGACATTCAGGCTCAACGGCATAGAGTGCTCTTCGTCTGCGATACTGAAGACAGGTGATTTTTCGCAGGTTCCTGAAGCTGCGAGAGACTTCATAGCAACGCATGCACTCTATACTGAGAGAACAAAGCTTGCCGGAGTAAGTAACACTGCGAAGCAGAGATTCTTCGAATGCGCTGTATGGATGTATCCTTATCTCGGCGAGAAAAGGCTCCTCCACACGCTTAACGTCGGATATCTTTCGGCGGAACTCGCGGTAAGGTTCGGTGCAGATCCCGACAAGGCACTCATCGCAGGCGCGCTTCATGACTGTGCGAAGGAACTTGATATCGACAGCCAGCGCGAGATGGCATCGGATTACTGCGGAGATCTTTTCACCGATAAGAAGCTTTTGCATTCACCTGCGGGCGCAGTCTTTGCGCGTGACGGATTCGGGGAGAAGGATAAGGAGATCCTCGACGCGATCTGCTATCACACGACCGGCAGAGGAAATATGTCGGACTTGGAGAAGATCGTTTATCTCGCGGATAAGATCGAACCTGCGAGAAACTACATGGATCTGGACCCCATAAGGAAGATGGCTGAGACTGATCTGGACGAGGCCTGCCGCATGACGGCGCTTGCGATAAAGGCTAAGACCGAGTCGAACGGCAAGGTCATTCATCCGTCCAATGTTGACATGCTTCGCGATTTAGGGCTTTAATAATATCAAGACGGTATTAACCGATTTTTGTTTAAGGAGATACAGATGGAAAGCAAAGAACTTGCCGATAAGATCGTAGAGATTCTGGATTCAAAGAAGGGTATCGATATCGAGGTCATTGACGTTACGGGCAAAACGACCCTTGCGGATTATTTCGTTATCTGCAGCGGTAACTCGACAACTCAGATCAAGGCTTTGACCGATGAAGTTGAATACGTACTCAAGAACGATTGCGGGATAATGGCAGATCATATCGAGGGCAGGTCAGGCGACCGCTGGATCCTTATCGATTACAAGGACGTTGTAGTGCACGTCTTCCATCCCGAAGAGCGCGCCAATTACGATATCTCCACCCTTTGGGAAAAGAAGGGCAGAGCTGAATAACATTCCTTGCCCATGTTTGGCAGAAAGACTCCGGTTTATTCACTTGAAGAATTTGAGCCTGTGATCAGGGCTTCCATTTGCACGGGCGAAAAAGTTGCGGGATTCCGTAACCGTCATTCCGGTGTGTTTGAAGATCAGATGCTGATAAGAACGCCTGCCGACATTGAAGAGTTCAGGAAAAAGTACTCCATTCCGGCTGACATGAACATTCCGACGATCTACTGAAAGCCGCTTTCATTTGTCGGTTTTTGTAGGTTTTTGTCGGTAAAATAGGGCCTCATACCGTGCTATGCTCTAGGTATGAAAACCAGGATAGCAAAATTCAAACCTTTTCTTTATCCCGCGGCGTTTGTGCTGATCGCGGGCTTTGCCTTTGCCTATAAGATCGTCCTGAAGGGTAATATTCCCTTTGAGATGAGGACAGTCAGGGGAGGAGAAGTGGTAATGACCTCTGGCGGGACGGTTCCCGGATCCTACGTGACGGAAACAACTTCAGCCACGGCTGCTCCTTCCGGGACTGAGACGACATCATCCGTTTCGACCGTGCAGGTCTATCTCTGCGGCGCGGTAAGAAATCCCGGCGTTTACACCGTGATAAGCGGAACGATACTTAATGAAGCGGTAGAGAAGGCGGGAGGATTTACCTCTGACGCGGCTGTCACGAGCATGAATCTCGTATATGAGATCAATTCCAACATGTCGTTTTACATTCCGACGGTCAAGGAAGTTGAATCGGGAAAAGCCGACGGAACCGATATCATAAGGGGAAAGGGAACCTTCATCTGGGGAGCTGAAAGCGGGAGCTCCAAATCCCAGGCAAAAGTTAACATCAATACGGCTGATAAGATAACGCTCCAGACACTTCCCGGGATCGGTGAAGCGACTGCCGGAGCGATAATCGAATACAGGAACAAGACCCCGTTCAAAACGATAGAAGACTTAAAGAATGTCTCCGGGATCGGAGACGCCAAGTTTGAAAGGGTAAAGGAGTTTATTACGGTGTGATCCGGTCAGGTATAGCCGTAAAGGCCCCTTACGCTGACTTCGCCGCTCTTTAGGCTTTCGGTATCGTTTTTCCCGTCGAACCTGACCTCTAATGAGAAATCATCTCCAATTGAAAGAGCTTCTCCGGAACGGCCTTCGGAATCTCCCGACATGGTCGTAAATGCTGTGATGCGGTTACCGGGAGTAACGCAGAACGAGCGGTAAGCTTCAAGATAATCTTCATGTAAGGAGGGCCAGCCTCCGGCAAGTTCATCCAGACGGCGTATCAGGACCGCTGCCAGATCAGACCTCATGAAGGTCTTGCCGCCGTTCTCGATCGAGATGGATGAAGCAGTCTTTGACAGTTCTTCGGGGAAGTCGGAACGCTTCTCGTTCACGTTTATGCCGATGCCGATAATGCAGCTGTCTATGGCGCCGCTTTCAGCTTCTACGGATGCTTCGGTAAGTATTCCGCAGATCTTCATGCGGTTCATCAGGATGTCGTTGACCCACTTGATGCCTGAATCAAGGCCATATGCTTCCTTTATGGCTTCGCATACGGAGACTGCGGCCCAGCACGTGATCTCGCTTATCCTTTCGATACCGGTCCTGGGACGGAGCAGGTAAGACAGATATATGCCGCACCCCGGAGGGGAAAGAAAGCTCCTTCCGCGGCGGCCTTTTCCGCCGGTCTGTGAGTCTGAAATGACTACTGTGCCCTCGGGAGCGCCTTTTCTTGCGAGATCTTTGCAGTAATTGTTGGTCGAATCAACTTCCGTAAGTACCGTCAGGGTTTCCATTCGGGAAGGGGAGAGCTTTGCTCCGATGCTTCCGCAGTCGAGCCTGTCGGGTCTTGAGGTGAGCAGATATCCGCGGTTTGTCGCGGAATCGATGCCGTAACCGTCATTTCGCAGGCTCATCACCGCGGAATTGACCGCGGCACGGGAGACGCCAAGCTCCTTGCTGGCATTTTCGCCCGATATGTAATCGGTGCTGTTTATGAGCATTGAAAGGAATCTGTCCTTGACTGACGGCATTGTTACACCTTTGTTCTTACAGTTTTTACAGTATTCTAAATAATAACATTATTTTTTTCACATTAATCTTCAATTATGAGTTAAAATTATCACAGATAGTTTAACTGTCACGGGGTTGTTATGGCTGGATTATATACCAACATATTGGGTATAGTTGTCGTGCTGAGCATGTTTAGCTTGGCTTTATTGGTTTATTATTCTAACCGCGGCAACAACCTTCTTGAGATACTCCTTTCAGTCTGCCTTCTCATAAGCAACATCGGTTATTACTTCTTTTCGATAGCCCGTTCTGCTGATATGGCTTTCATTGCCAATTCGCTGGGGTATATAGGCGGCATATTCCTGCCGTTCATCGTAATGCTGAAACTTGTGGATTTCAGTAAGTCCAAGATTCCGGACTGGTTTGTCTTTACGATGGCCTTCTTCAACATATTGCTCTACCTGACCGTAATGCTCAGTGAGAAGTACACTTTCTTCTATGCTGACGTGGTATTCAACCCCGGTCCGCCGGCATCGTTTAGTGTTACCCCGGGACCTTTCTATTACGTCAGGTTCATAATCCTGGGCGTTGAGATGGCACTTTCGATCTTCTTTACGATCCTGACTTATATCGGAAGACGCAAGGCTTCCTTCAGAACGATGATCATCTTCGTAGGAATGATGTTCCTGGTCTTCGTCGTTTACATTACCGAACTCATCATCGATCTCAAATATGAGCTCGTTCCTTTCTTCTACCTCGGTTGCTCGATAATGCTCAATTACTCATCGACCAGAATGTCGCTCTATGACGTTTCGCTGAGCGTTCAGGAGAAGATAGAGGAAGTCAACAACTACGCATACATGGTATTTGACAGAAACTTCAATTTCGTCGGATGCAACACCGCGGCTTACAAGTTCTTCCCCGAGCTTTCATCGGCTACGATCGACGCAAGGCTCAATGCTGAGAATTACGCACTCAAGGGGATCATCAAGTGGGTCCATGACACCAGCATGTATGCCGCAGGGGAAGACAGCAGGAAGAAATACATCAAGGATGACGTCGTTATCAACGACCGTAATCCGGAAGAGCGTAAACACCTCAACTGCGAGCTCAGCTTCATCCATTTCGGAGGCAGGCAGAGGGTCGTAGGTTATCTCGTAGAGCTTGTTGATGATACGGTCCAGCAGGCAAGGATCGAGCAGCTGAGCTTTAAGGGAGAAAGACTTCAGCGTGAAGCTGAGAAGCAGGCAAAGAAGCTTAAGTCATTGCAGAGCTCGACCATCCTCGGAATGGCTGCCATGATCGAATCAAGGGACAACTCCACAGGCGGTCACATCAACAGAACGTCTGCATGCTGCGCTTTGTTCGTTGAGTATCTGAGAACATGTCCTGCTTACAGCAGATCAGAGAATTACTGGGATGCGGTCGTAAACTCCGCACCTCTCCATGACCTCGGAAAGATAAACATCTCGGATGCTATCCTCAAGAAGAGATCGAGCCTGAAGCCCTGGGAATACGATGAGATGAAGACTCATGCCCAGAAAGGCGCCGAGATCGTGAAAAAGGTTCTTGCGGACGTTGACGATAAGGAATTCGTTAAGGTTGCTTCCAATGTCGCTCATCATCACCATGAGAAATACAACGGCACCGGATATCCGGATGGCCTTGAGGGCAAGCACATTCCGTTTGAAGCCAGGATAATGGCGCTCGTTGACGTTTTCGATGCCCTGGTCAGCCAGAGATACTACAAGAAGGCAATGTCCTATGAAGAGGCCTTCAAGATAATCGAAGAGGAAAAGGGTCAGCATTTCGATCCCGAGCTTGCCGATTCGTTCCTTTCGATGAAGCAGGAGATCATTGACCTCTACGAATCTTTTAACAATACGGATTACTCGAGAAAGGAAGAATGATCTTTCCTTAAGTGAAGTCTTTTTATGGCAGCCTCCGGGCTGCCGTTTTTCATTTTGTTAACAGTCTTGGGAATATTTGCGGTATACCGTTGATTTAATAAACAGAGTGATAGAATGGGGCTATATCTTATGAGTAGTGGGGATTACAAGTGGGTATAAATAAGAGTTTATGTTCCGCGGCACTGATTGCTGTGGCCATGATAACGACTTTTACGGTCATACCGGTCAGAGGCCGCGTATTGGCTGACAGGCTTGGAACACAAAGCCGCATAGAGATATTAAAGCGCGACGCTTCTTCCGACAGCATGCATGTTTACTATGTTGTGGGCGATAAGACCTACGGAAACAAGAACGGATGGAAGAGCAAAGGCCAGATGACTTCGCCCGTAAGCGGAAAAAAGATCGAGACCATAAAGATCAAGCTTTCCGGCAAGCAGTATTCAGGCGGGATCAGGTATAAGGTCTTATCCCAGGGAAGCAGCAAGTGGAAGTCATGGGCTGCTGACGGAAAGGTTGCCGGTACTGCGTCTAAGCGCCTGGAGGCGATAAAGATCGAGCTGACCGGAGATGTCGCAAGTCATTACGACGTCTGCTACAGAACGCTTACGGATAGCTACGGCTGGCTTAACTGGGCGAAGAACGGCGAAGCTTCCGGTACCGTCGGATATTCGAAGAAGGTGCAGGCGATACAGATCGTTCTCGTACCCAAGGACTCGGGGCTTCCCGGAAATGCATCGGGAATAGTAAGCCAGCAGGAAAAAGCCGTCATGGAAAAAGAGCCTGAGGCTGAAACTGACAGCAAAGCTGCATCAGGAGCTTTCAGTTCCCTGAGGTATGAGAACAATTCGGTATATTTTTACGATGCAAAAACAGGTGCGAAGAAGACCGGCTGGATAAAGATCAACGGACTGTCTTACTATTTCGATCCTTCCAAGGGCGGTAAACTGACCGATTTCAAGGAAAATGATTTCTTCTCAAAGGCAGTATTTATCGGCAACTCCACTTCGGAAGGACTTACTACTTATTTCAATTCCAAGGGAAAGAAATATCTCGGCGGACCTCTGGTAGCTGCAAAGGTAAGCTACACGTTTAACTCTGATAAGGCAAAGCTTAACGGCTACATGCTCAAGTATAAGGGCACCCAGATGCAGGCTAAGGCACTGGTCAAGAAGGCCGGTTCAAAATATGCGCTGATCATGATGGGCACCAACGACCTTGTCGGAACAAGTGCATCATCTGTAGCAAAGAAATATAAGTCATATATCGAGGGCATACAGAAGGAGAATCCCGGAGTCGTCATCTACATACAGTCGACTGCTCCGAGGCGCGGCACCAAGAACATCAAGAACCTGAATAACGACAAGATCAATGAGCTCAACAAGCTTATGAAGGCTTATGCCGATTCGAAGGGCAATGTCTTCTATATTGATATCAGCACACCGCTTAAGGATAGTGACGGCAACATGAAAAAGAGCTACTGCAGTGACGGTTATGTGCACCTCAACATGAAGGGCTATAAGACCTGGGTCAATACGGTAGTTGATTATGTCGAAAAGCAATACTTAAACAATGCGATAGCTGAAGCCAAGAAAGCAACTGAAGCCGCAAAGGCCCAACCCGCGGCAACTGAAGCTGCATAGCTTCCGATAAAACCTGAATTAGATGGAGGATTCCTTAAATGCATAAGGAACGTACGATATTGGTCATAGCAATGCTTTCATCCGCGATCTGCCTTAGTGCATGCGCAGGAGCAAAAAAGGAACCCGCAGTAACTGAGACATCGACTCCCATTACTACGGTTTCCGAGACAACTGCTGCCGGAGAGACAGAAACAACCGCCGAAGCCCCAACAAACTGGGATGATCAGCAGCCTGCAGGAACAACGGGCAACAGCGCTCCCGCAAATACCATTACGGCTGAATATAACGCGGAAGTAGGCGCTTCTTACCCCATGAGGTACGAAAATGATGCCGTTTATTGCCATGATCCCTCAACAGGCGAGAAGAAGACCGGATATGTCAGGATCAACGGAATAACATACTTTTTCGATCCGGCTTTTGACGGTCAGCTGACGGACATTGACGTCAACGATTTTTTCTCAAAGTCAGTCTTCATCGGCAACTCAACGTCGGAAGGCCTTACGATGTATTTCAGTTCCAAGGGAAAGGATTATCTGGGCGGTCCTTTGGTCGCTGCAAAAGTCAGCTATACGTTCAATTCTGATAAGTCCAAGCTTGACGGTTATATGCTCAAATACAACAATGAGCAGCTCCAGGCAAAAGAACTCGTAAAGAAGGCGGGATCCAAGCGTGCGCTCATCATGATGGGAACCAACGATCTCATGGGAGCGGATGCTTCGGCAGTGGCTGAGAAATACAACAAGTACATCGAGGGCATCCAGCAGGAAAACCCCGGCGTAGTCATCTACATCCAGTCGACCATTCCGAGACGCGGAACCAAGAACAGTGACAGTCTTTCTAATGACAAGATCAACGAACTCAACAACCTTATGATGGAATATGCGAATTCGCACAATAATGTCTATTACATAGATATCAGCACTCCGCTTAAGGATGGAGACGGTAATCTGAAGGAATCTTATTGCAGTGACGGCTATGTCCATCTGAACATCCAGGGCTACAGCGTATGGGTAAACAGGGTAGTGGATTATGTCAGGGCGGTTTATCTTGAGCAGGCCATTGACGATGCCAAAACGTCATCACAGGCAGCAGGCTGAGCAGATCCTTCATTTGATATTGCCTATATTTCCATATTGATTTGAAAAGGCAAGAATGTTAGTCTGTCAACGAATTTGAGACGGAGGATCATTTACCATGAATAAAAAGATAACAGCTCTTTTGATCGCGGCAGCTGCAATGTCAGCATTCTGCCTTGCCGCATGCGGAGGAGATAAGAATAATGCAACAAAGCCTGCAGCAACGTCTGCCGCCGCTACTACTGCAGCAGCAGAGACTACAGCTGCTCCTTCCGAAAACAAGGAAACCGCTGAAAGCGCAGCAGCAGGAAACAGCGACGGTATTCCCAAGGAAGGCGATATGTACAAGGGAAAGAAAGTCGGATCCGTAGAGAAGATCCCGGACTGTGACGATGATAAGCACGGCGTCATCTATATCTACGATGAGAACGAGGAATTGATCGATTCCATAAAGTACTGATAAAACAAGGGTTTTCGCGGATCAATACCATAATTCCGCGGGAACCTTTATTGCCAATGTGCACAAAAACAGACGTTTTAGGTTGTGCAATTTGTAAACAGAGCCGATTGAGTTAAAACCGAAAGAAAAGTAACATAAGATTGTCCAAGGGAGAACCGAGGACAAAAGCAAAAGTACCAATAATATGAGGAGGTATTTCTTATGAAAGCTTTTTATTTGGATAATATTGATGTAGCAACACTCATGAAGGCACTCGACGAGTGCAAGGGCAGCGTAATCCTTATCACAGATGAAGGTGACCGCTTCAACCTCAAGAGCAAGCTCAGCCAGATCACAGGCATCATGAAGCTCATCGAAGGCGGTATCGTTTGCAACGCAAAGATCTCCTGCTCTGATCCTGATGACGAGGCAATGTTGTTCAGACTTAATCTTTTCGGAAAGATCGAAGACGACAACGAGAAGGCATAAGGATTTCCTGAAGTCTTTTCTTTATCAATATTAGAAAGCCAGAAAAAGGCCCTGCGGTTGTCAGTACCGCGGGGCCTTTAATACGCTTTGTTCTCTTTTATTATCTCTGGTCCAGAGGGACATAATCCACGCGTTCCTGGACGCAGCGGTATGCCGGACGGATGATCTTGCCGTGACCGTTAAGCTCCTCAAGTCTGTGTGCTGACCATCCCGAGATCCTTGCGATCGCAAAGAGGGGAGTGAAGAGCTCTGTCGGCAGTCCGAGCATCGAATAAACAAATCCGCTGTAGAAGTCGATGTTTGCCGAAACGCCCTTGTAGATGTGTCTTTCGGCCGCGATGAGCTCTGCTGCGAGTCTTTCGACTTTCTCATAGAACCTGAATTCGGCGGAACGGCCCTTCTCGGAAGAGAGCTCGCGAACGTATTCCTTGAAGATCTGGGCTCTCGGGTCTGAGATTGAGTAGACTGCGTGTCCCATTCCGTAGATGACTCCGGTACGGTCGAAAGCTTCCTTGTGAAGGATCTTTTCCAGGTATCTGAGGATCTCGTCTTCGTCTTCCCAGTCGGCAACGTTCTTCTTGATCTCCTTGAACATCTTGACGACCTGGATGTTGGCGCCGCCGTGCTTGGGACCTTTGAGAGAACAAAGGGAAGCCGCGACAGACGAATATGTATCAGTGCCGGAGCTTGTAACTACGTGTGTAGTGAAAGTCGAGTTGTTACCTCCGCCATGTTCGGCATGGAGGATAAGCGATACATCGAGGATCTTTGCTTCAAGAGGAGTGAACTTATTGTCAGACCTCAGCATGTATAAGATGTTCTCGGCAGTCGAGAGACCGGGCTTCGGGCGGTGAACGATGAGTGAATCCCTGTCGAGGTAGTATCTCATTGCATCGTAGCTGTGTACCGCGATCTGCGGGAATATCGATATCAGTTCAAGAGACTGTCTCAGGACATTCGCAATGGATAAGTCCATGGGCTGTACATCGTAAGCGTAAAGGTTCAATACCGCACGTGCGATGTTGTTCATGAGATCGGAAGAAGGCTTCTGCATGATTACGTCACGGAAGAAGTTCTTGGGCATCTTTGATCTTGATTCGGCGAGGAGATTGATGAAATCCTCAAGTTCCTTTTTGTTCGGGAGCTTGCCGAAAAGGAGAAGATATGTGGCTTCCTCGAAGCCGGAGTGCATGTCTTCAGGCTGGCCTGCGATAAGGTCTTTTACGTTGATTCCGCGGTAAAAGAGCTCGCCTTCGGCGGGCACGGTCTTACCCTTGACCGTTTTGGTAGCGTTGATCTCAGAAATGCGTGTAAGGCCGGTAAGAACGCCTTTTCCGTTCAAGTCGCGGAGTCCTCTTTTTACATCGTATTCGGTGTAGAGGTCAACGTCGATCTTGTTTGAAACGCATATTTTCGCGAGGTTTTCGATTTCGGGCGTGATTCTTGAGTAGCTGTTGTTCGTCGGCATGACAGTTCTCCTTAATTTGCGTCAGTTGTCAGAAAGCTTGCAAAAATTGTCTTTTTCAGACATTTTAGAGGATTTTCGGGTAATTATCAATTGATATTATCAAATGAGGAAGCCGCCGTTGACTCCGACGATCTGTCCCGTAATGAAAGAAGCAGAGTCGGAAGCAAGGAAAAACATGACTTTCGCAACGTCTTCGGGAGTGCCGAGCCTGCCGAGAGGAGTCTCTTCGGCGAGGTCCTTGCGGTCTTCGTCAGAATAGTCTTTCATCATGTCGGTGTTGATGACGCCCGGAGATACGGCATTTACCCTGATCCCCGAAGAACCCAGCTCTTTAGCAAGTGATTTTACGTAAGCGTCGATCGCGCCCTTACTTGCGGAATACAGCGCTTCGCACGAGGCTCCGGTCTGGCCCCACATTGAAGAGACGGCAATGATCACGCCGTTTTTTCTTGATATCATGCCGGGCATCAAAGCATTGGCGAGGTTGAACAGGCCGCCGAAGTTCGTGTCCATGACCTGTCTGTAATCATTTTCGCCGAAGTCCTGCGCAAGGCCTTTGACCGATATTCCGGCATTGGAGATAAGGCAGTCGACCGATCCGAAATGAGCTTCGGATCTTAAGGCTGCAGACCTTACCTGGACGGGGTCAGAGACATCGCATTTGACCGAAAAGATACCGCCGCCGAACTGCGGCTCGTTCTTATGATATAAGCAGGTAACGTCCCATCCGTTTGCGGAGAATAGACGGGAAGCGGCTCTTCCAATTCCTCTGGAACCTCCGGATATGAGAACATGCGGCATGAGTGTCACCTCTTTCAAGCAATTTGTTATATTATATCCCTTTTACAAGCTGACTCTTTACATTATAATAGCAACGTTTGAAATGGAGGACATATCATGTCAGTAGATAAAGAAAAGAAAGTTACACAGGATTCCATTGACGAAACCAATTTGGATGAATTGGATAAGGAATCCAAGCTTGCCGCTAAAGAACTTGAAGAGGAAGAGAAAGCTGAAGTTTCCAAGCCGGAAGCCAAGAAAGATCCTATTCCTGCGGTCATTGCAGTCGTTGTAGTTGCGATCATCCTCGCAGCGATCCTTTATTATGTTCTTCCCATGGCTCTCGTGCCTTCTTTCGGTTACACGCTGAATGAATTCAATGCAAAGCTCGAGCAGTCTGAGATCTCAAAGAGGATGGCTGCCCAGTATACAACGCTTACACCTGCTTTCAAGGTCGTTGACAAGAACTCCATCAAGGAGATCTGGAGCATCAAGGGCGAGATCGACGAAAATGAGCAGAAAAGGATTGATAACAGGTTTAGGCCTTTTGTTAAGACTCTTGCAGCTACCGCTGAGCTCGAGCATATCCTTGTTGAGGCAAATACACGCGTAAGTGACGGCCAGCTCACGAGAATGTGCATGTACTGCACGTTTGATGATAATCACATAAGCATGATGATGGTCCACTTCGGAGCAATCCTTTCCAATTTCTCCGATGATCTGACCTTCAACCAGGCAGTATCGCTGATCATGGCTGCTTCCACCAATGCAAACTCAGAAGGAAAATACTATGTAAGGGGCGACATCGCTTACAGGCTTTCATTGGAGAACATCGGCGGAAAGCTTTACCTCAAGATGGATATCGTTCCTGCCAAGTCAGTAAAGGCAGAGCAGATCAAGGAAACGATCCCGGTGACACCTTCCGAGACAGCTCCTGCTTCTGAGACGACTGCCGCAACATCAGCAACTTGATTACATTCTGATAACAATACAGGATAAAAAGAAAACCGCCTTCAGCATTGAAGGCGGTTTTAAATTTGGCAGGGGTAGCAGGAATCGAACCCACATCAACGGTTTTGGAGACCGCAGTTTTACCATTAAACTATACCCCTGTAAGGCTATGATAGTTTAATCGTTGGTTTGCACTCTGT
The DNA here is from genome assembly GCA_015069215.1 of Oscillospiraceae bacterium. Classification (GTDB taxonomy): domain Bacteria; phylum Bacillota; class Clostridia; order Saccharofermentanales; family Saccharofermentanaceae; genus Saccharofermentans. The sequence goes on along the minus strand of SVJC01000031.1, from coordinate 7,629 downwards.
CAAGGTCAATGGTATGATTTATTCCACTGTTATAATAAATAATAAAAGGAGTGGATCGATATGAAACTTGCTGTCATCGGTACAGGCAACATGGGCAAGGCCCTTTTAGGCGGTTTCATCAGGGGCGGCGCGATCAAAGCTTCAGATGCATATTGTTTTGACGTAAGACTTGAGGCCATGGATGCATGTGCAAAAGAATTGGGATGCAATACATCAGGCAGCGTGCAGACATGCGTCAAGGATGCGGATTATGTACTTATGGCGGTAAAGCCCCAGCATTTCGATCCGGCTCTTGCAGACGTAAGCGAGTGCCTTAAGGACGGTGCGATCGTTCTTTCGATCGCTGCGGCAGTTACCTGCGAAAGGATCGCAGGGATCCTCGGAAGCGGAAAAAAGTTCGTAAGGATCATGCCCAATACACCTGCACAGGTCGGCTGCGGCGTTTCTGCGGTCTGCCCCGTAGGTCTTTCGGAAGAGGAAACGAAATTCGTTAAGTCACTCCTTGATACATGCGGTACTTCGATCCTTTGCGATGAGAAGACCCTTGATGCCATCGGATGCGTATCAGGCACGGGCCCCGCATACGTAATGCTCTTTATCGAAGCCATGGCTGATGCAGCCGTAAGCCTCGGTATCAAGCGCGACGATGCTCTTAAGATCGCAGCAGGAACGATAATGGGATCCGGCAAGCTTTGCCTTGATACCGGAACGAATCCCGCAGTCCTCAAGGACATGGTATGTTCGCCCGGAGGAACCACCATCGCAGGCGTCATGGCGCTTGAGGAGAACGGATTCCGCAATGCTGTCATCAAGTCGGTAACAGCGGCTTACGATAAGACCCTTAAGATGCAGGGCAGGAAATAATCAGGCTGATGGGCGCAGTAACTGAGGTAACCATATACACCGACGGTGCGTGCTCGGGTAATCCCGGGCCCGGAGGCTGGGCAGCGATCCTGATAGCCGGAAACTACAAAAAAGAGCTTTCCGGAGGGGAGGCCCTGACCACCAATAACAGGATGGAGCTTTCCGGCGTCATCAACGGTCTCAGGGCGCTTACGCGTCCCTGCAAGGTTACGATATATAGCGACAGTGCATACGTTGTAAATGCTTTCAACCAGAACTGGATCGAAACGTGGAAGAAGAACGGCTGGAAGAACAGCGCTAAGGCTGAGGTTGCCAATGCTGATCTCTGGAAGGAATTAGTTGTCCTTACAACGACCCACCAGGTCACGTTCAGCAAGGTAAAAGGCCATGCCGATGACGAGCTCAACAACAGATGTGATGAGCTTGCGGTCGCTGAGAGCCGCAAATTTAAGTGATAAGAGGCAATGTTTGACTGATGGGCAAGATCGATTGTTCAGACGACATGTTATTTGAGAAGACCGTGTCTAAAGAGACAAAATTCACTGGCAAGGTCTTCCGGGTAGAGGTAAAGACGATTACTACTCCCGAGGGCGTAACTTCCCACAGGGAGATAGTCCTTCATAACGGCGGTGCGGCTATCCTGCCTGTCGATCAGGATCTTAACTGCTATTTCGTAAGGCAGTTCAGAAGTCCTTTCGAAAAGGTCATGACCGAAAGCCCTGCGGGCAAGGTTGAACCCGGTGAGGATCCGCTCGATTGTGCGGCAAGAGAGATAACCGAGGAGACGGGTTTTACCGCAGGAAAGATTGAACATGTCGGAAAAATGACTGCTACGCCCGGATATTGTTCGGAGGTAATCAATCTTTATATTGCCACGGATCTCAGTTTCACGGGGGGCTCTCCCGATCCGAATGAATATCTGAGAACTGTAAAATGTCCGCTAAAAGAGGCTCTTGAAATGGCCGAAAGCGGTAGAATAGAAGATGCGAAAACCCTTGTATTGATCTACAAGGCTGCCAGGAGGTTCGGTATTTGAACAGGAGTGAGAACAAAAAGGAAGTAGCAGGTCTTGTCCTGTTCTTTGTCGCAGCAGCGATAATCCTTATCTTCTATCTGCCGGTCAGCCTGACGGGAATCATTGGCAGCTTCGTAAAGACCGTATTCTTCGGCCTCATAGGCTGCATGGCTTATGCGATACCGCTTTATTTCCTTTATGCGGCACTTGATGTCTTTTTCGAGAAGAGAGAGGGCGTATCAGGCGTCAGAGTCAGATCCGTCATACTCCTGCTCGTAAGCTTCTCGGCTCTTTTGGCAATGATCACCATGGATTTCGATTATTTCAGGGATGCCTGCATGACAGATAACGGCAAGCTTTCCGCTCTCAAGGCTCTCGGCATGCTTTGGGAATCGGGCGGAAATCAGGAGATCATCTGCAAGCCCGGTTCACCTTCGGTATTCCCGGGCGGAATCATCGGAGGTTCCATCGCGGTTGCCCTTAATGAGGTTACCGGTAAGATCATCGCGATCCTCGCCAACATCATTTTCATCATCACGCAGATCATCGTCGTGTTCCGCGTGTCTTTAAAGGCAACGGCCAAGAAGACTTACAAGGCGATCAGCACGGCTTCCAACAAAGTCTATAAGACAGTCGTTTCCAAGAATGGCCAGAGGAGAGCTCCTGCCAACAGCATGTATTCCGGCAGAAATCCTTACGGCCATCCCCAGGCAAGACCTCAGGGAACTTCTCAGAGAAATGGTGCTAATGTCATCTATTACGGTGACAGCGGCATGGTGCCTGCTCAAAGGCCGGTAAGACAGCCCGCAGCAAGTGCTCCCCAGCCCATCGGTCCTTCTTCAAACGGCATTCCGGGTGCTTTCAACACATCGCTTCCGATCGACAGCAGGACCGGCTTCGTTGACGTTTCCAAGATGATGGGAGACAGAAGTGCAGAGGCAAATGCAGATCCGAACAAGCTAACCTATAACGAGAAGGAATACAACGTAAGAGGCGCAGGTGAAGCTCCTGCCGCGAATTTTGAATATACTGCCGATGCGGTTACGATACCCGGTACCATGAACCGCAAGAAGCCCAAGACACCTGATTTCCTTGATCTTAACCGCAAGGAACCCGATTTTTATGACCTTACAGTTGACGGAAACCGTCAGGCCGGGAACGGCTTTGACAATGAAGCAGAACCGGATGATCCTTATGAGGTCGATGAGGATACTGAAGGAACGGGCTACGATTACGTCGGCACTTCCGAAAGAAGCGTAAGACGTCCGTCTGTCGATCCTTCGATCCTTGCCAGTGCTGAAACTGCAAGTGATTTCGATATGCCGCCTGCAAGCAAGGCACCTGACAAGCGTGTTCCTGCTCCTTCCAACGGACGCATCACAATTAATGCGGCCACCGAGGATACTGAGGGCTTTTCCAGGACTGAAGGCAGGATAATGAAGACCAACGAGGGCCCTTCACATACAAAGAATCCCAACATCGAGTTTACTGCCGAAACCCAGGAAAGAGAGAGGGCCAAGAAGTCCCGTGACAGCAAGCTGAGAAAGTATGTTCCAGCTCCTACAAATCTGCTTTCGCCTGATGAGGTACAGCGTGATGCAGGCAATAAGGATGCCATGCTCCGCGAGAAAGCTTATAAGCTTGAGGATGCATTGAGAAGTTTCGGCATTGAAGCTGAAGTCAAGAACATTACCCATGGACCTGCCATTACCAGATTCGAGCTTACTCTCAAGGTCGGAACAAAGGTATCCAGGGTCACACAGCTCGAGAACGACATCAAGCTCGCGATGGCAGCTGTCTCGATCAGGATCGAGGCACCTATCCCTGGTAAGAGCGCCATCGGTATCGAGATACCTAACGACAAGCCTACCGCGGTTCACCTGAGAGGACTCGTTGAGACCAAGGAATTCAAGGCAGCAACGCCTCTTACGGTTGCACTCGGAAGAGACATTCCGGGCAGACCGATCTATTGCGATCTTGCCAAGATGCCTCACCTCATGATCGCAGGTTCCACCGGTTCAGGTAAGTCCGTATGTATCAACTCGATCCTTACAAGTATCCTTGTACATACTTCTCCGAAGGACGTCAGATTGATCCTTGTTGACCCTAAGGTCGTTGAGCTTGCCGTATATAACGGAATACCTCATCTCATCATGCCGGTTATTACTGATCCTAAGAAAGCTGCTGCAGCTCTTAACTGGGCTGTTGTCGAAATGCAGAGAAGATATAAGCTCTTTGCTGAAGGCCAGGTAAGAAACATCAGCGGTTTCAATGAAAAGTACGCAAACGATCCGACGGTAGAGCATCTGCCTTTCATCGTTCTTGTCATCGATGAGCTTGCAGAACTCATGAGCGTTGCCGCTAAAGAAGTCGAGACATATATCTCACGTCTTGCCGCTCTCGCAAGAGCTGCCGGAATCCACCTTCTCATCGCTACCCAGAGACCTTCCGTTGATGTCATTACAGGCGTCATCAAGGCTAACATCGGTTCCAGGATCGCGTTTGCCGTTACTTCAAGCGTTGACTCCAAGACGATCCTTGATCATGGCGGTGCTGAAAAGCTCCTCGGTAAGGGTGACATGCTCTATGCACCTATGAGCGCTCCCCAGCCTGTCAGAGGTCAGGGCGCATTCCTTAAGGACGAAGAGGTAGAGGTTGTCGTTGAATACCTGAAGAACAAATACGGTTCCATGTATGATGAAGATATCATCAACGAGATCGACAGGGCAGCTGAAGGTGCTGAAGGCGGCGCCATGGATGCTGTTTCAGGTGGAGATTCCGGTTCTTCCAACGATCTTTTCGAACAGGCGGTAGAGACCGTCATTGAGAACGGAAGCGCTTCGGTATCAGTCCTTCAGAGACGTCTGGGAATCGGTTATCCGCGTGCCGCCCGTCTCATTGATGAGCTTGAGAAAAAACAGATCATCGGACCTTTCGAGGGAAGCAAGCCCCGTAAGATCCTTGTTACCAAGACCGAGTGGCTTGAGATGAAGGCGAGAAACAGCTGATATGTGTGATACTGCCGGACGCGTCGTTAAGCTTTTTACGGAAAAGGGCATCTCCTTCGGGTTTGCAGAAAGCCTTACAGGAGGAATGATATCTTCGGATATCGTAGGTGTTCCCGGAGCGTCAGCGGTTTTCGCAGGTTCGGTGGTTTGTTATACGAATGATGTTAAGATGAATGTACTCGGCGTTCCGTCTGAAGTAATAGATGAGAACACCGAGGTTTCTTCTGAATGCGCCGAAGCAATGGCTGAAGGCGTTTGCAAAGTGATTGGCTGTGACTGCTCGGTAGCAGTTACCGGCATCGCAGGACCTACCGGAGAACTCCCCGGCAAGCCTGTGGGAACCGTGTATTTCGGTTATCACTTTAACGGTAAGAACGGTTCTTTCAGACGCGTTTTTGCCGGAGACCGTCTTGAGGTAAGAAAGCAGACATGTGAGTTGGCTCTTGAGACGTTGATATCAATTGTGGAAGGTAGTATTTAAGTGGCCGAAAATACAGAGAAACAGACCGCCCAAAGCGGTAAAAAGAAGGGAATGAGCTTCGGATTATCCGCGCTCATTGTCGGTGTCGGCCTTATCATAACAAAGGCATCAGGCCTTCTCAGGGACATTATAGTATCGGACAGGTTTGGAGTGGATCCCGCGACTGCCGATATCTACCGTGACGCTTTCACGCTTTCATTTACCATCCCTGATCTTTTCTATAACCTTCTTGTCGGCGGCGCGATCTATTCCACAGTAGCACCTTATCTTTCCGCGCAGCTTGCTACAGGCAATGAGAAGAAGGGCGTAAGGACAGTAAGCATCTTCATTTCTGTAGTATCCGTGGTAATGATATTCTTCTGTACACTCGGAACGGTGTTCTCGAAGCAGTTCTATTCGCTTTACGCGCTTAACAAGAATACCAATCCCATAACGCTGCAGCTTGCTGCACAGGCTTCTAAGCTTCTCTTTCCGCAGATATTCTTCATAATGCTCGCGGCGCTTTGCAACGGCGTCCTGAATTCTTACAGAAGATTTACTATCACTTCATTCGGTCCCGTCATCTATAACATTCTGGTACTTGCCGCAATCGCGGTATTCGGCGGCCAGACACAGCAAAGACTCATGATGACAACGGGCGGAATACTTGTATCAGCCATTATCTATTTCATCTGCCAATATCTTTTCGGCTTCAAGCAGATGAAGCAGTTCAAGTTCCATTTCGATCCTGCTGACAAGGATTTCATAGCGTTGTTTAAGAGAGCGATACCGATCCTCATTTCGGCTTCGATCACCCAGATCAACATCGTAGTCCTGAACTTCTTTGCCAACAGCTTTGACAAGGGCAGCATCTACGGATACCGCAACGCTTCGACTATCTGGCAGATCCCTTATTCCGTATTCGTTGTAGCGATAACGACGGTCATGACTCCGCAGCTTGCAGGTGACTATGGTTCGAAAAAGATGGATGAATGCTCCAGGCTTCTTTCAAAATCAATGAAGAACGCGCTGTTTCTTTCCATACCTTCTGCAGCATTCATTGCAGTCATGAATCTCGATGTCGTAAAGGCCATATACCAATGGTCATCCAGATATACGGATAAGAATGCATATACTGCTTCGATCTTCCTTTTGGGATTTTCATCAGCGATCATCACGGCAGCCGTCATTCATGTATTTAATCAGGCTTTCTACGCGATAGGGCAGACCAGGATCCCGCTACTCGCAGGTATCGTCGGACTTGTGCTCAATCCGATATTCTGCGTTTTGTTCATCAGACTCGGCATCGGACCTCTGTCTCTTTCGTTTGCTTATTCGGCAACGAATTTCTGTCAGATGATCCTTTTGTCCGTGCTCTACTGCAAACGGAAGGAACTTGCACCTCACGGCATAGTGGGATTCCTCATAAAGGCATTCATCGCTGCCGGAATAATGGCCGCAGTCTGCTTCATCTTCGATAAGTTAGTCCCCGGACAGGGCCGCAAGATCCAGCAGCTCGCGATCTTTGGAGCAAAGGGCATAACCGCAGTCATTATATATTTCGGTATCGCGATGCTCATGAAGATGGAAGAAGCTACTTTCTGGATCAAGAAGATAAAGGGAAGATTAGGACGCGGCTCGAAGAAAACCGCTTCATAAGAATAAGCGTCTTTATACTATAATAGTTATCAGCATACCGGATCTTTAGGAGGTGTCTGATAATGAATGAGAATATCTTCATACGCAACGAAAAACTCGCACAGAAGGTGATCCAAGGCCTTAGCTCACGCAATATGAGCGGCTATTATGCTGCGTCAGCTGAAGAAGCAAAGAAGATCGCGCTTGACCTGATCCCCGAAGGATCCGTGGTTACAATGGGCGGCGGAATGAGCGTTCATGAGATAGGTCTTGTTGATGCTCTGAAGACCGGTAATTACAATTTCCTCGACAGAGACCAGGCAGAAGACAAGCGTGCAGCCATGCTCGCCGCATATGATGCCGATTTCTTCCTTTCAGGCTGCAATGCGATCACCGAAGACGGTATCCTCATAAACATCGACGGCAATTCGAACAGAGTATCGGCTATCGCACAGGGACCGAAAAAAGTCCTGTTCATCGTAGGAATGAATAAGGTCTGCAGCGATGTTGACGGCGGTCTGAAGAGAGCAAGAAACGTTGCAGCTCCGATCAATGCCCAGAGGTTTGGTCTTGATACGCCGTGCACGAAGACGGGATCCTGTTTTAATTGCAAATCACCTGACACTATCTGCTGTCAGTTCCTT
>SVJC01000030.1 GCA_015069215.1 Oscillospiraceae bacterium | reverse complement strand
GAGCTATGACAAGTACCGTCTTATCTTTTACGATCTCGTCAAGTGCCGCATTCATCTTCTCCTCATTCTCAGGATCCATGAATGCAGTTGCCTCATCGAGAACTATGACAGGTGCATCTTTAAGGATTGCCCTGGCCAGTGAGATCCTCTGGCGCTCGCCGCCTGACAGCTGCTTTCCTCCGTCTCCCGCCTGTGTCAAGATGCCTTCGGGGAATCTGTTTAAGAACTCAGTACACTGAGCTCTGTTCGCCGCATCGAGCACCTCTTCTTTAGTCGCATCGGGTTTTCCGATGAGAATGTTTTCGTAAAGTGTAGTGTTGAATAGGAACTGCTCCTGGGAAACAATTGCGACCTGATTGTTCAATGCCTCGAGTGACATGTCTGTGATATCCTGACCTCCGACCGTTATTGAGCCGGAATTGAGATCATAGTAGTGGACCAGGAGTTTTGCGAGTGTGGATTTGCCGCTTCCTGATTCGCCTACAAGAGCAGTGGTCGTTCCCTGTTTAAGTGACAGATCAACGCCGTGGAGGACCTCTGTCTCACCATAACCGAAATGAATATCCTTGAACTCGATATCATAGTTGCTTCCGGTGAAACCGGCTGTTCCTTCTTTAAGCGCCGGCTTATCCATCATCTTCTCGAGCTCTGCGATCTTATAATCCAGCTGCGGGAACTTTCCTGCGAAATTCAGTGCCTTAAGGAATGACGGACCTACTGCAAACGACATGCACATAACAAGGATGAGCCTGTCCAGGCTTATGAAGCCTCCCAGGACCATGCCCGAACCAAACGGAAGCATCAGGAGAACAAGGCAAGGCAGAACGCTTGTATACATAGCCATCCAGGGCCAGCATACCTTATACCATGCAATAGTGAAATCACGGTAGTTTTTTACCACCTCACCGAATCTCTTGTAAGAGTCTCCGTCCTTATTAAAGACTTTGACAACTTCCATTCCGTTTACGTATTCGATTATCGTATTGTTCATCTTTGCGGCGGATTCATAATATGCATTCATCTTCGACATGCCCTGATGCATCATCATGCCCATTGCAAACATTCCGACGATAAGAGGTACAAGCGAAAGCAGTCCGAGTCTCCAGTCCGCTATGAACATCAGAATTATTATGATTACCGGAATGGCAATATTTGCGATGCCTTCAGGAATCGCATGGGCAAGCAAAAGTTCAATCTGATCGATATCGTCAGTAAATACTTTCTTGATGCGTCCGGTTCCCAATTCCTTTATGCTTCCCAAGGGCTGTTTTTCAAGCTTTCCCTGCAAAGACACTCTGAGATTTTTCAGTGTGTTGTATGCGCTCACATGTGAGAAAGCCAGTCCCTGCACATATGAGACCGAATAGACGATCTCGCACACCGCCACAAGAGCCACTCTTATCAGCACGAATTGCATGTCGACGCTTTCGCCTCTTGTAAGAGGAGTTATGATCTGATACAGAAAGAAATACGGCACTACCGATGCAATGATGCCTAACGTCATTAGCATGACTGCCCATACGGTGTACTTCTTGTACTCTCCGATATACGGAGCCACTCGTTTAAACATTTGGTCCTCCCAATTTGGTTAGCGTTTGCTAACCTCATTTGTATTATTTAAGCCGCCCAAAAGACGGCTTTGTTTACGTTTATGACAAACCTATCGCTTCTGCCCAGTTAAATGCACGGCAAATAACCTTGCAGTGTTCCTCGATCTGCTTCCATGTCATCTTGTGAATAAAAGGCTCGTATATCAGCGTCCAGAACGACGTGCAGAGAACATGCATCTGCTCTTTGGAGATCTCCGCTTTTGCAAGTCCTCTTCTTTTCGCCTCGAGATAATAATGCATATAAGCTTCAGTCATCTGCAGTGCGAAATCGTGTCCGTAATTCTCATATACAGTTCCTGAAGATCTTTCGAGAAGAAGATAAAAATCTTTTCTGATAACCCATATCATCTTGAACATTTCAAGGAGCTTTCCTTCATTCATTACCCAGGTTTCAGTTACCTGTTCATCAGTCATGCCGGAAAGATCAACATTTGTACGCAATGAAATGAAGCTTTCCATTTTTAAGGTGGCATCTTTTACGACTGCGCAGAACAGTTCTTCTTTCCCCTTATAGCGTTTATATACAGCGCCGGTCGTTACTCCGGCATTATCACATATAGTCTTAAGATCAGCCTTAAGAAATCCGTGACGCAGGAATTCCTCCCGTGCGCTCCGGAGTAATCTCGGATCGATGCTGGTATCTCGTACTGACATATCACCCTCAAAATGCGGTTACTGATAATTCGATTATCGGTAATCTTTTTATCACATCAGTCTGTCACTGTCAATAACCAAAAAACACGTCATATGAATCCACTTTTCAAAAAGAAGATCATCATTCTATTTAACAGTAAGTTTTCTTCGCGAAAATGTGTCTTTTTGGTTAACAGTTGCAAATTACGCTTGGCTAACAAGGCAGTCAGATGAAACAATCTAATCATCAACCACAAAGGAGGAGAATCCTATGGCATATGTAATTTCTGACGCTTGCGTTTCTTGCGGAACATGCGCTGACGGCTGCCCTGTCGGAGCTATTTCTCAGGGAGAGTCACAGTACAACATCGATGCTGATGTTTGTGTCTCCTGCGGTGCTTGTGCAGGTTCATGCCCTACAGGCGCTATTGCTGAAGGCTGATATCTTTTAACTGACGGCAAGTAATAAACGGCAGGGATTCCCTGCCGTTTTTCTTGTCATTTAATCTCTTTCATTGACAGCATCGTATAACCCGCATCGTTCAAAGTCTTCCAGCATACGGCTTCATTAATGGCCATCTTGCTCCTCAGTTTCACTGTCTTTTCACCGACATCCGCAACTGCCCAGAATCCCTCTGTGGAGTTGAATGCGTTCTCAACACGCCTTGCGCAGTTGGAGCAGTGCATACCGTCAACACTGAGTTCATAAAAATACGGGTAATTAGATGGTCTTCTGTCTGATACTTTCACCTTCTTGGGAGCAGCCTCACGCTTGCCGCAGCATGACGAACCGTGACGTGCACGTTTTACCGTTCCATAGACAGCAATTCCAATGATTGCGGCGAGAATAACATAGACGAAGATAGTTCCCGGATTCATATTTATTCAGTTGCTCTCTCCCTTTTCATTAACAATCTTCTTAATTATTTCAAACGCATCATCACTGATTATGTGCTCTATCCTGCAAGCATCCTTCTCGGCCGTCTCCTCAATTACTCCCATATTCATAAGAAACTTGCTCAATACGATATGGCGTTCGTAGATCTTTTCAGCTATCTTAAGTCCTGATTCAGACAGCGTTATGTAACCCTGCTTATCGATCAGGACATATTTCCCGTTCTTCAGTATTGCCATGGCCCGGCTGACGCTCGGCCTTGAAACACATAATTCTCTGGCAACATCCAAAGAACGCACCGGGGTGCCTTTTCTCGAAAGCACCAGTATTGTTTCAAGATACATTTCACCGGATTCCTGCATGAATAAATCCTCCCTCAAACTAATTTTTCTGTTAACGGCAAAATAAAAAGCAAGACACATAAATGCGTATCCCCAGGATTCAGCGCACGCCGTTAAAAACGAGAAATCGCTGTTAACCGCGACAAGCACCGCACCTATTATCTTTCCGACTATACTCAGCCCAAACGAACACAGGATAAAAGCCGCTTTGGATATGCCGAGTTTTCCTTACTAGATTCTCCTATACGCGGAGATTATATCACATTTAGTTAGCCATAGCTAACTATCTTGTTAAAAATATCAGATCTTCCAGTTAGCAGCTTCCTCCCTGAGTTTAATGAACCTGCTGTATCGCTCGCTGTTATTGAGCAGTTCATCATGTGTTCCGCTGCTTATCTTTCCACCATCGATCACAACGATCTTATCGGCATTTCTGATTGTCTTCAGTCTGTGAGCGATCATGATAACGGTCTTCTTGTCTGTCAGAGCATCAAAAGCGGCGGTGAGTTTATCTTCATTTTCGGGATCAACATTAGCTGTCGCCTCATCGAGGATGATTATCGGAGCATCTTTAAGGATTGCTCTCGCGATCGAGATCCTCTGCTTCTCTCCGCCCGAAAGCGTGGCTCCGCCTTCGCCGATGACCGTTGAATAACCGTCGGGGAGCGACATTATAAAGTCGTGGCAGCAGGCTTTCTTTGCGGCCGCTACAACTTCTTCATGACTCGCATCGCTCATTCCGAACTTGATATTGTTCTCTATCGTATCTGCAAAGAGATATACATTCTGGAAAACAACGCTTATCTGAGACATGAGGCTCTCCAGCGTATACTCCCTGACATCTCTTCCTCCGATCGAAATGCTTCCTTTGTCTACATCCCAGAAACGGGCGATCAGCATTGCCAAAGTTGTCTTTCCTGCACCTGAAGGACCTACAAATGCAGTCATTGTGTTCTCAGGTATCTCAAGACTCACGTCATTTAATATCCCGTTATCGCCATATGCAAATGAAACGTTTTTAAGCGATATACCGTGGCCATCAGGAGTATATTCTTTTCCGTCCTCATCCATGACCGGAAGAAGATTGACCTTTTCTGCTTCCTCTATCGAACTTGATATAACCCTGAGTACCGTAAGGCCTGCACCGGTCTGTTCGATATCCGAGAAAACCTGGAAAGAAATGATTATCGTTATAAGAGCATATGTGATAGTCATGTTTCCTGTAATGAACATAGCTACAGCCAGGAGCATTATCAAAGCTTTAAATGCACCCAAAACCGTTCCCTGGATCCTGGCATACGGAATGAAGAGTCTTTCCATTGCCATGTTGCTGTCGCGGTTATCGTCTATGGCTTTCTTTAAAGCCGCATCACCCTTGCCTGTAAGGTTAAATGATTTGATAACGCTCATTCCCTGAAGGCTCTCAAGCACTTTGGATACAAGAGCAGCCTGATTCTTTTGTCTTACGGGAGATTTGGACCTGCTCTTCTTTTCCATCGAGGACGTGATCATCATGTAGATCGCCATTCCGGCAAATACGATAAGTCCCAGCCTCCAGTCGAAGAACAGAATGCAGATAAGAAACACGACAGCATTCATAAGACCGCTTAGGATAAGCACAAGGACATTTGCACCCTGGTTCTCAACAACATCAAGCACTGTGGTTGCAATACCGGTAATCTGTTCAAGATTGTTGTCGTTGAAATAACCCATAGGAACTTTCTTAAGTCTTTCGGCTATCTCGAGTCTCTTGTAAGCGCTCATAAAATATCCGGCATGAACGGACTGAAGATCAGCTATCATCTTAAGGATAAACTGCCCCAGAATACTTACGCCCAGGAGGATGAGTGCCGTCCATGCCGGCGTCATTGTCTTATCACCCTGTTCAAAAGCAAGCAGTACGTAATAGATCGCTGCCATCCTGAACATCGAAAACAGGGACTTGAAAAATGAGATAAAGATCGCTCTGTATATCTTGCTCTTTTCCTGACCGGAAAAAGCTATTATCTTTCTGATTGCTTCGAGCATTAAGCAACACCTCCTTCGCTGACATGAGCCGTCCACATGCTCTTATAAAGCGCGCTCTTCTCAAGGAGTTCGTTGTGAGTTCCTGTGCATTCTACGGTTCCTTCATTTACCAGAACTATCTGATCAGCCTCTGTGATAGTGGACAGTCTGTGGGCGATGATGATAACAGTTTTGTTTTTCATTAATCCCGTAAGAGCCCTTTGTATAACAGCTTCGTTCTCGGGATCGATATATGCCGTTGCTTCATCGAGGATTACGATCGGCGCATTCTTGAGCATTGCTCTTGCTATTGCGATTCTCTGACGTTCACCGCCTGACAGATGTGTTCCTCCGCTTCCGACTTTCGTATCATAACCCTGCGGAAGCGCTCTTATGAATTCGTCACATCCTGATGCTTTTGCAGCCATCATTACTTCCTCGTCTGAAGCTGAAGTCCTTCCCATCCTGATGTTGTTCATTATCGTGTCATCGAAAAGCCAGTTGTCCTGTGATACATATGCGACCTGATCGTATAGCTGTTCGAGAGGTATCGACTTCAAGTCCTTGCCGTCCATCTTTATCACACCGTCCGCGACATCCCAGAATCCGCCTATAAGTTTTGCGATAGTCGATTTGCCGCTTCCCGAAGGACCGACCAGCGCGGTAAAGCTCTTTTCGGGGATCGAAAGGCTTACGTTATGCAGCACCTCTTCACCTTCGTGGTATGAATAAGTTACATTGCAAAGTTCGATATCATGGCTTTTAAACTCTACAGGAGTCTCTGAATGCTTCTGCTCTTCACCAGAGAGAAGCTCATCAACAGTTGCAACAGTAGTCGCAACTTTAGCCGACGAATCCGTAAACTGGATAGCTGCGATGATCGGTCCGACGATGCACATGGACAGCATGATGGAAGTCATGAAAACATCTGCCGTAATGCTTCCCGTTGTATACTTCCACCAGCCGAAAGGCAACACTGTGATCAGAGTGCATGGTGCGATCGTGTAGCAGAGCGCCTGGCAGACTTCCGTTTTCTTCATCCAGTAACAATAGAAGGATGCATTGGCGATTACTTTATCTTTGAATTTCTGATAAGAAGATTTGCTCTGGTTATATGCTTTTATAACTTCAATGCCGTGAACATATTCAACTATGCTTGCATTCATGTCCTGAGTTATCTCGACTGACCTTTGGTAATCTTTCCCGTAGCTTGCTGCGATAAAGCCGAAGAACATCAGACCTACGGGTACGGAGATAAGGCATATAAGTCCCATTCTCCAGTCGATGGTCATCATGTAGACCCATACAGCCAGTGCACCGATGATGTTCGAAGTAAGTTCCGGGATCATGTGAGCCATGGGGCGTTCCATACACTCGACTTCGTCAACGATTATCTGCTTGAGCTTTCCGCTTGATGTATCGATTATCGTTCCGAGAGGCATACGCGGAAGCTTTGCGAATATCTGCTTTCTGATCTCACCCAATATAGAGAATGTTGCCTTATGGCTTACACTGAGTCCCATTGCATAAAGAATGCTCTTCAGCGTAAATCCCGCAAATGCCGAAACGATAAAGACCAGATAATAATTCCATTCTTTATTGCCGGATATCATTCCGGAAATAATCCTTGCGGCAGCCACATACGGGATGATTCCCGATATTACTCCGAGCACCGCAAGCAATACAGACAGTAAAAGTCTGCCGTGTTCCGACTTCGCGATCTGCCAGATCCTCATCATCGGATTCGTCTTCTGATTCTTCAATTTCTTTTCCTCCTTTATGGTTAGCGGTTGCTAACTCCATTCTCAAAAATATACCGTCCGCCAAAAGCGAACGGCATACTTATATTCCCAGTAAATGTCTGTAGCCGGCGATGCAGAAATCGCTGGCTTTCTTCGTCTCACGCACATTGTCTTCTTCCGATACCCCGTCCAGAAAAGCTTCCATCATTGAATAAATGACCATGGATGCACCAAGTCTTACGAAGCGCTCCGATATCATCTCAGGATTCTTCATGAACTTCCTGCAGCTTTCAAGGAACAGCATGGTATTCCTGCTCTCCTCATTGATAAGATCTGAAACAAAGTTCTCGTAACTCGTTCCGCTGCTGCTCTTCAGGACAAGCATAAAGACTTCCTTTTCCGAATAAACATAATGGATCAGCGTTTCGATAGAACTGTAAGACATCTCGAACATCTTCATGACATCTGCAACTGAATTGATAGTGACATCGCTCATGTCATGATATGTCTCGTTAAACACAGAGAGCTTTTCTGATACCAGCGCGGCAAAGAGCGCATCCTTGCTGTCAAAATGAGCATAGAAGGCACCGTTGGTTACTCCTGCATCTTTGCAGATATTTCTGATGGATGCATTCCTGAAGCCGACTTCGCTGAAAGTCTTCATCGCGCTCTTCAGGATCAGATTGTGTGTTTTTTGGTAATCGTAAGACATCCAAGGCCCCTGTATATAAAAATTACGCCGTAATATTACGGCGTAATTCAATTATTGTCAAGACCTGTTTGGAACTGAATGATCACCTGTAAACAAGCATGCTCACCCCTGCAACTATCAGTCCGGTCAAAGGGCAGAAAACGAACGGCCACAGGCCCAAGTGCTCGGGAATGCCCAGTGTCAGCATCCATGTCTTAGTCTCCCACGCTTTGCAATGCTCGGTTCCGGGGATCATAACCTTTTTCATGCTGACTTTACGGAACCAATAATCAAGACCTATGAAATCGCCAAGATTGATAAACATCATCTCGATGTATCCGGTCCAGAAAAGATTTGCAAATCCGGTGACACCTGCCATATGGCTGCTGACGATCATATAGGCAAAGATAAGGATGTACAAAGGATAAAGCACACATGCTAGTATGATCACTTCTTTCTTTTTACGCGGAGGCGCAGCCTTGCGTATCTCGGCAGGCAGCATGTTCTTGAACGAGCCCGGGATAAATATCCAAAGAAGTGCGATCATCATATTGAATATCAAACAAAGGACCGTTCCGTCCAATAATGTTCTTGCCCAGTTCATCTTTGTTTCTTCACCCTTCTGTATCTGTAGTCACAGCAGTTGTCACCTTCGGCAACCGATTTGTCACGCTTAAACTGAATCCCGCGGTAACCCGTACTGTATACCTGATCTATGGCGCACATTATGGGAGCAACTTCAGGCATTCCTATTTCCACCAGGGCATTTACCACCGGACAGGAAAGCACATCCATACCTGCTGCGTTTCCCTGGACACCATATATCCTGCTCTTATACCCGGCTTTCTCGCCTCCCGCTATGTTCATTATCTTTTCGAAATTCGCCCATATCAAAGACGTAACGCCGGGAATGGAAGTCAAGCGCCAATAAGCCTTTCTCTGTTTTTCTCCTATTACGGGAGCATAATCTTTCATCAGCTGAAGGGCTTCTTCCTTGGATACATATTTCTGAAGTGCTTTGTAAACACCTGCAAAAGGATACGATACCTTTACAGCCGAACCGTAAGCATCCGGATGAGCATTTAAAAACTCATCCGAATACTTATTAGCGAGCATGCAGATATCTTTTGCTTCTTCATCACTGAAAGTGTTTTTCACCATGGTAAGGAATTCCCTGGCAAACGCACTTTTGTTTACTGAGTTCTTCATGCCATTTTCCAGTTCTGTGAGATATTCTGCTGTCGTGTCATTTTGCTGTAGATGCTGTCATATGCCGACAGTTCAGCAGGGCTCCCCTGCTCTGCTACCACGCCATCCTTAAGAACAACAATATGATCCGCATTGGCGATTGTTCTCATCCTGTGCGCGATGATGAGGACCGTCTTATCCTTTATCAATCTCGAAAGAGCTTCCTGGATGACTGTCTCATTCTCTGCATCAAGAGAAGCTGTTGCCTCATCAAGGAGGATGATGGGAGCATCCTTAAGGAATGCTCTTGCGATCGAGATCCTCTGTCTTTCACCGCCCGATAATTCGCTTCCGTTCTCACCGATAAACGTATCGTAACCATCCGGGAGCTTGTTTATGAATTCCTCACAGTTGGCAAGTTTTGCGGCTCTTCTGATATCCTCATCACTTGCGCCCTCTCTGCCGATACGGATGTTTTCCTTAATGGTGTTATTGAACAGGGTTACATCCTGGAAGACTATGGAATAGTCAGAAAGAAGCGTCTCAGGATCGATCTTTGAGATGTCTTCTCCGCCTAACGTTATCTTGCCCTCATTTACATCCCAGAATCTTGCGGCGAGCCTTGAGATGGTCGTCTTACCGCCGCCCGAAGGACCGATAAGAGCCGTGACCTCTCCCTGCTTTGCAGTAAAGCTTACGTCCTTAAGCACGTCAGTATCATCAGAATATTTGAAGCCGACATGATCGAAAACGATGTCATATCCTTTGTTGTTCTTCTGTTCGGAACCTGTCTGGATCTCGTGTGAAAGAACTTCATCAAGTCTTTCGGATTGAAGCTCAACCGAGATGACTGCAGCAAAGTTCTGGAGTGTGATCTGCATAGGATCATATAGTCTGGATACGACCATCAGGAACATAAAGAATGTGAGCATTGTGATATCGCCTCTTGCAAAGAGCATTCCTCCGACGATAGCCGTTGTTCCGATACCGAACTTAAGTATGATGGCGGCAGAATTAACATACACAGCCATCTTGAGCTCTGTAAAAAGAGCCATCTTTTCAACTTTCCTGATCTTGCCTTCGAGCATTTCCATATACCTGTCTTCGGCATTGTTCGCTCTCAGATCCCTTATGGATTCCAGACATTCCTGAACACTGTCAGTCATATCAAGCTTGACCGCAGCATTCTTTTTTACAGCTTTCTTTTCCAGTCTGGAACACGATAGAACGATTCCGAGAGATACGGGGATTACCCAGAAGCTTGCGAGTGCCATTCTCCAGTCGAAGAAGATAAAAAGGCTTAATCCTACGATCGTAGTGGATATAAGAGCTCCGATTATCTCCGGGATCCAGTGGCTCGATGCCGTCTCTATCTGAGCGCAGTCACCCAGGATATTCTGTGTAAGATCCGAAAGGTTCTTCTTGCCGAAATAAGATAACGGCAGACGGCGGAGCCTTTCTGCAATAGAAGTTCTTCTTACTCCGCTCTCCTTATATGTTGTAAGGAACGTCATGTTGTACTGTATAAAGTTCGTTACGGCTATAAGGAGCAGTATCGCAATGCTGCAGATAATATAGAAAGGCAGTCTGTCTTTAGTAAGGTTATTGCCCAACAGATCGCTTATAAGAGTATAGAGAACGCCGGCAGACATCATTAATGCCATGTTGGTTACGGTAACACTGATGCATGCCTTTATCATGTCCTTGGCGCCCTGAGTAGAGAGCGCATATTTATGCTTTAACTTTTCTACCATATCAGGCACCTACCTTCCATTCAACGGATCTTCCATATTCATCGAACATCTTCTTATAAAGACCTCCACAAGAGATGAGCTCATCATGAGTACCGCTCTCCTTGAGCATTCCGTCATCAAGAACAAAGATCCTGTCAGCACTCGTAACCGTGCTCAGTCTGTGTGCAATCATGATTATCGTCTTGACTTTTGAAAGTTCTTCAAATGCAGCCTGTACCTTGGTCTCGTTATCGGGATCGGCAAAGGCCGTTGCCTCATCAAGTATCAGGATCGGAGCGTCCTTAAGAACCGCTCTGGCGATCGTGATCCTCTGCTGTTCTCCGCCCGAAAGATATGTTCCCTTCTCGCCGATGACAGTATCAATTCCATTAGGAAGCTTTTCGATGATATCCATGCACTGGGCTTTTCTTAATGCTTCCATAACTTCTTCTTTTGTAGCATTTGGTCTTGCCATGCGCACATTCTCAAGGATAGATGTCTTTATGAGCCTGCTGTCCTGGAAAACGAATGACACACGCTCCATGAGCTTATCCGAAGGAATGTCCTTGAGGTTGACTCCGCCGAGAAGTATCTCGCCGGAAGTTACGTCAAAGAAACGCACCATGAGTTCTGCGAGAGTTGTTTTACCAGAACCGGAAGGGCCTACGAATGCAACGTGCTCGCCGGGTGCAATAGATATGCTGATATCTGAAACGGCATCTCTTGAGGCATCTGCGTATCTGTAAGAAACGTTGTTAAGAACTATGCTGTTGTCTTCAGGAACTTTTTCACTATCGGTTTCTGAAAGGGCATTAAGACCAAGCACGTAATCGACTCTCTTAAGAGCATCGATAAGCGTCATCTCCGCTTCCCCTGAATAAGCTATCTTTGTAAGTGTCACAGTAACCAGTGGAGATACGATTATGTAGTACATAACATTAAGGATATCCGCATTGCCGACACCATTTCTTGTAAGGAAGTAAGCTCCCAGTACGATAGCAAAGAAGATTGCATTGATGAAAGTCATGAAGCAGATCATTGGTATTCTCAGCTGCAGAGTATACGCAGTCGTCCATTTTCCGTATCCGTCGATGGAATCCTTAAAACGCTTAAATGAATGAACTGTCTGACCGAATGTTTTAACTACCGGAATGCCTCTGACATACTCGGTAGCCTCACTGCTCATCGTATCAAGCGCATTCTGGTATTCCTTCATCTTTTCCTGCATGCCTTTGCCCATCATGGACATCATGCAGATAAATCCGATGACAGCCGGGATCATGCAGATCAGACCGAGTTTCCAGTCAAATGCAAGAATGAGTATTATCAATCCCACAGGTGTTACTGCCGCAACAGCTTTATCCGCGAGATTGTGCGCAATATATGTCTCAGTCGCTGCAGTTGATTCACTTACGATCCTTCTGATCTTACCTGTACCGTCCTCATCGAAGATACCGAGCGGAAGCTTGATTATCTTTCTCATGAGCTCGCTTCTCATATTTGCCTGAACTCTGAACGCAGCTACGTGCGTGCAAAGAAGCGCAACGATATAGATAAGAAGAGCTGCCACTGTAAGAAGGACTGCTCCCCATGCATATCCGTTGATCCTGCCAAGATCCGTTCCTTCTATCGCAACTGCGATTATCTTCCAGAGAAGGTAGTATGGAACGAGTGTTACTGCCGCACTTATTCCTGCCAGTATCCTTCCCAGCGTGATAAGGTGTCTGTGTCCTCCGGCGAACTGCCTTATCAGCTTCATGTGATCGTATTTCGGTGCCTTACTCAATTTATGTTCCTCCTTGTTATTCATTTCGTTTTTTGTTAGCTATCATCAACCGATATTTGATAGCTTAGACAATAAAAAAGAGCCTCACGGCTCTTTTTGCATTCCCATCAGATTTCTCCACCCGGGTAAGAAGAATTCCCGGACTGTACTCAAATGTTCCTCTATCTGTTCATCACTGAATCCGTGTACGACAGGTTCAAAACATGCAGTCAGATATGCCGATAACAGAATGTGAAGCTCTTCTTCGCTTATCTCTTTAACAGGGAAACCCTTACTCTTGAGATAGTCGAACATTTTCATCATCTCAGCCTGATTGCTTAATACAAAATCATTTACGAAGTTTTCGTACTTTGTGCCGCGTGAACTGGTCAGAAGAAGCCTGAACTCGGCTTTATGCGGAATGATGATATCCCTGATGAGATCCAGGAATGTTTCAGCGAAAAGATCGCTGTCATCCGTGCGGTTCTCAACATGCTGATAAGCATTCTTCTTGTGATCTGCTGCCCACTGCTCTATGGCATTGATAACAGGTTCAACTATCGAATCAAACATCGCTGCCTTATCGGGATAATGACGGTAAAGGCCCGCGGAAGTCATACCGGCTCTCTCGCCGATACTTCTCACAGACGCTCCCTCAAATCCCTTCTCAAGGAATTCTTCACGGATCGCTCTGTTTACCTTCTCATGACTTAATGTCTTATCTCTTGGCATGACGAATAAGCATCCTTCACGTTAGTTATCGCTGATAGCTAACAAAGATTACTTTATTCGTAAACTATTGTCAATGCTTTATTTGCGTAAAGTTAGCAAAAACTAACCATTTGTTATATAATCTCGATAAAGTTGCGGGTCATATGGGGGAAATCGCATGGCATCAATGGCAAATTCTTTCAAAAAAGCTTTTATCAGATACACTAAAAAGCATTATCCGGATGAAGCCGCTGAGATCATCAGAAAAGCTGATGATCTGTTCCCTGTGCTCTTTGCCAAAGCTCCTGACATAGGCGGCAAAGAGAATCTTATGGCGCATAACTTGGATCTCATGATCCTAGCGATATCTTTCTATGAAGCGTCGGACCACAGGATCGACGGCAATGCCGTTACGGAGCTTGCAAACGAGATATATGAAAAATACAGATTCCTTGGAAAGCTCGTCAACGTCAACCGCAAATGGCAGATGAAGCTGCTTAAGAAGTCCATGTACAAACGCTACGTTCCTTATGCAAAACTCGTTGATGAAAAGCTGGCTCAAGGACAGTGGGGCAATACGTGGAGAGTAAGGATCAATCCGAAAAACACAGAAGAAGGTGTCTGTTTTGATCTTGTCGGATGCCCTCTTGCAGATTATGCTAGAGCCAACGGCTACATGGATCTTCTGCCTTACTTATGTGCGACCGACCATATCATACCAAAGCTTGTTCATGCAAAACTTATCAGGACGCACACATGTGCTTTGGGAAGTGACAGCTGCGACTATTGGTATGTCGCGGATGAGAGCAATACCGCCAAAAACTTTGACGGAACATTAGTGTAAGACCCGGCCTGCATCAGCAGACCGGGCCCTTTTATGGAGAAATAGATGGTAAAAGGTTATCTTGCCTTACCCTGGTTTGCCACAGCATCCATCTTGGCCTTCAACGCCTCGGGGTCTCCTAAGTAATAATGTCTGATGACCTTGAAGCTGTCATCGAATTCATATACGAGAGGAACTGCAGTAGGAATATTTACTCCGATGATATCCTCATCGGACATATTATCGAAGTACTTAACAAGAGCTCTCAACGAATTGCCGTGAGCTGCGATGATCACTCTCTTGCCTGCTTTCATTTCGGGCTTGATCGTTTCCTCGAAATAAGGAACAACCCTTGCGATCGTCGTCTCAAGGCTTTCATTCTTAGGAAGAAGTGAAGAATCGACATTCCTGTACATTGCCTGCTTTGTTGCGCTTCTTTCATCAGAATCATCGAGTTCGGGCGGTTTAACGTCAAAAGATCTTCTCCAGATCTTCACCTGGTCTTCTCCGTACTTCTCGGCTGTCTCTGATTTGTTAAGGCCCTGAAGAGCGCCGTAATGACGTTCGTTGAGTTTCCACGATTTGACTACCGGAAGCCACGCCCTGTCCATTTCATCCAAAGCTATATTCAAAGTATGGATAGCTCTCTTGAGATACGAAGTGAAGCATATATCGAAATCGTAACCGTCTTCTCTCAATACCTTTCCGGCGTTCTTTGCCTCTTCCCTGCCCTTGTCGCTCAGGTCGACGTCCATCCATCCGGTAAACAGGTTAAGCTTGTTCCACTCGCTTTCACCGTGTCTTACCAATACAAGTTTCATCATATGAATACCTCCGTTTATTTATATGCAACGACCGCTATCCACGGTTTGCTTTCATGGTGATCACATAAGACCTCTCTGAAGCCGGCCGTTTTCAAAGCAGAGCTGATCTCGCCGGCCGTATGGCACTTCATTCCGTCGATAATCTTTTCGTATTTCAGGCTCGTTTCATCCATACCGTCTGATTCGTTGACGATCATGAATACGCCGCCGGGCTTTAAGATCTTATAAACCTGTGCAAAACACTTCTCGAGACCGGGCCAGAAATAGATGGTCTCAAATGCCGTTGCAAGATCAAACGACCCAGAGGGAAGATTCAGGTTTGAAACGTCACCCTGCTGCACGACCATCTTTCCGGTATTGATCAATACCCTGTTGTAGTCCTTTGCTTTCTCAACGGATACTTCGGAATAATCGACTGCTGTCACCCTGGCCTGAGGAAATCTTTTTGAAAGTTCTCCTGCATTTCTTCCTCCTCCGCAGCCAAGCTCGGCTATCTGCAACGGAGACATCTCAGGCAGATGCGACATTCCCCAATCAGCCATCTTCGCATGTCCGCTGTTCATGCCGTTTACCATCATCTTGCCAAGCGTTCCTTCAGGTTTTCTCGTCTGGTTTACGAATTTTCTGTACAAGCCCATATCAGTTCTCCTTTGTTTTTAAAGCGTTACGAATCTTGAGATCAGCACCACTATTCCCGCTACTACCGCAGCGCCTGCGACCCATATCAGGGTCAGTATGATTCGCTTCTTAAACATCTGCTTCCATGTCTGAACGAAAGAAAGATCTTCGCATCCGGGAAGAATCCAGAACTTACTGTGCCCGACCCAGATTTTGTCGATGACTATGCCGTCATACCAGTTCATCACTTCAAGGAACAGAAGTGCCTGAATATATGCTGTCTTGAAATCAGTTACCTTGTTCCAAACTGCGATTATCAGTACAAGAGCGACGCCCATTACGGCATAGAATTCCGTCATGAACACTTTGCGTTTTTTCTTCATCTCTTCCCTTGTGGAAAGACAGATCTCAAATGCACGTTCCTGAACGGTCTCAGGGTAGTAGAAAAGTCCGTTTACCGCACCGCCTCTGACGGAATATCTGACCATCAGCGTGAAAAGCAGACAAAATAATATAAGCTGTATTACCGTTATCAATTTTCTATCCTCTTATATCCTGCAAAGCATAGTCCTGCGAACACCCCGCAAAGCACAGCGCCTGCAAGCATCCACCAAGACCTGCTTCCTCCCGTCTTCATAACGAGTACTGCAATCGCCATCGGAACTCCGAGAATACCGCCCAATGTCAGCGAACCAAAACCTCTGTAAAGCCTGAGCCTTGGAAGTATCCTGTCGAGCTTTGCGATCCTCTCACTTATCAGTTCGACTACTCCGATAAGCATCAACGCTGTCGGCAGAAGCATCAGGATAGCGTAAAGATCAACGCCTTCAATAAGAGTTTTGACATTGCAGACGATCCAGATTATCCATCCGATATTTCCGGGTATGTCACAGCACCACCACTGAACATCTGTAAGCGTCATCCTGTACCGCTGCTCATCCATAGATCACATCTCCGCTTTCTTCATATTGATAAGAAGTCCCGGAAAAGCTATCAGGCCTCCTATTGCATATGTTCGGCGCCCGCGATTCCCGCGAGCGCCATATTCTTAGTTGCCTTTTTACTCTCCATTCTTCACTTCCCAAAGAACGCCCATGTGTTCGAAACCCTGTTCTGGAATACAGCCTTTGCACGGGCCTTTGTTATTGCCGGAACTTCCGGAGCATCCGCTGCATGATGAGCAGCTTCCGCCACATTCGAACTTGCCGAGTTCCGTTTTCCTGAGAACTCCTATCCTCTCAAGATATTCAAGTGTCCTCGTAACATCTTCAGGCGTCGTGTTCATCTCTTCCGCGAGCATTGCGGTAGATCTTGCTTCGCCGTTTTTGATCTTACTGAGGAGCACTTGCATATCCATGAAATTACCTCACATTATGAGAAGTCCGATGTGGTACACGATGAAGGAGATGATGAGAGCTCCGAGCGTGTAGTAACCGGTGATGATCGCAGTCCACTTTGCAGAGTGTGTTTCCTGATAGGTTGCAGCAAGAGCAACTACACAAGGGACGTTGAACGTGATCGCGAACATGAATGCCAGAGCCTGAGGGCCTGAGATGTTCGAGAGCAGGAGCTGCGTTGAATTTGCGACAGCAGCGTTGGTTCCGTTGACTGCACCGTAGATCGTTCCCGACTGTGAATAGAGTGCGGTGAGAACGCCGACTGCGCCTTCCTTACCGATGGAAGATGCGATGAACGCCATAAAGAGCTGCCAGTTCATTCCGAATACTTTAGTTACCGGCTCGATCGCATTTCCGACTTTATAAAGGATGGAACCTTCGAAATTGCCTGCGGAATAACTCAAGATCCAGAAAAGGAGACATACGGGGATGATTACCTTAAGTACCCTGAAGAACATGTCCTTTGTTCTTCCGAGTACGAATCTGAGCATGGCGCCCCACTTCGGCTTGTGGTACGGAGGGAGCTCCATGATGATGCCGTATCTGTCTTCCTTCTTGACGAGCTTTCTGCCGAAGATCTTCGCAGTGATCCAGATGTGAAGGAGCATTACAAGTAAGATCGCAATGATAACAAGCACTGCATAAGGTCCGAAGAAGTTTGCTGCGAGCATAGGGATGATAGCCCAAGCAGCTCCGCACGGAACTGCCCATGCGAGCGCGATCGTAAGGACCTTCTGGTTCCAGTTGTCGATAACGCGGCTGCTCGATGCGCCTCCGATCGTGCATCCGAACGATACGAGGAAAGGCATTACGGACTTACCCTGAAGACCCATCTTGCTCATCGTGTTATCGAAAACATATGAGATCCTTGCCATGAGTCCGCTCTCTTCGAACATACCGAATACGAGATTGATACCGAACGCAAAGCCGAGCATCTTTACGATGTTTGCAAGTGACTGAAGTATTACGTCGCATATGATGCCCGTTACGATCGGTGATGCGTTTGCGGCTGTCAGTGCTTCCCTTACGGGAACTGCGAGTGCTGTGAAAACACCGCCCAAAAGCATGATCGGCAATGCAGGGATGAACGACAGCAAAAGGCCTCCGATTACGAGCAGTACAACTACCACCTTGCCCCAAGTCTTGTTCGTCAAAGCCTTATCGAGCTTACTGGTCTTTACCGTCTGCGTGACCTTGTTTACTGAATCAGAGAGGAGCTCGTCGATCCATGAGAACTTGCACTCACCCGTGAGAAGAGCGCCCTTGTCAAACCTGGCGGCATGGCTGTTATATCTTACAAGGCTGTCGCCCGTGAGCTTGTTTTCAATCTTTGCTCTTACGACTTTATCTCCCTCGATCGTCTTTACCGCCATCCAGGTCGATGAACATCCGGGGATCAGGTTTTCGGGGATCTCCGCTTTCAGCTCATCAAAACCGTCGAGCTTGCTGTACTTTTCTTCGAGAGAAGATATGTCTAATGTTGTCTTTTTAGATAATGCCTCATTGAGTGCAGCGTAAAAGTTGTCGTACTTCTTAACGTCTGTTGCGGACATCAGGACTACGGGGATCCCGAGCTTTGATCTGATCTTGTCTGCGTTGATCGTCTTTCCCTGATCTGCAGCGACATCCGCGAGATTGAGGATGAGAAAGCACGGCACGTTGATGCCTGCATAGTCAGAGAGCATGAAAAGGCTTCGCTCAAGCTGTGAGCTGTCCGCGAGGATGCAGACCACGTCTGCTTTTCCGGATGAGATATAGTCTCTTGTTACGATCTCTTCGTCTGAGTTTGCGGAGAGCGAATACGTTCCCGGAAGGTCCATTACGACGTAATCTTCGCCGTTGTGCGTGAATCCGCCCTGCTTCTGTTCGACCGTCTTGCCGGGCCAGTTTCCGACATGCTGCTTCATTCCGGTAAGGCCGTTGAACAGAGTTGATTTACCCGAGTTGGGCTGGCCCAGGAGGGCTATTGTCTTCTTGCCGTCTGTCATTGGTTGTCCCTCGTTTCTACTTTGATGTTTCTGCTTTCTTCAGTGTTGAGAGCGACCATCGTGTCGCGCATAAAAACGAGCATCGGTCTGTTCTTGTCATTCTTTAAGACCTTGATGTGACAGCCCGGCGTAATGCCGATCGATGTGATCCTGCTCAGATACCTTGCATCACCGTCTATGGATGCAACGATACCTTCGCTGTTCGGTTTCAGTTCGTTAAGACTCTTCAATGTTCCTGACCTCCTTAAAGCCCGTTATCGTATATGTAGAATCTTCATATGCGTCAACAAAGAATCTTTTGTCGCGGGGAACCTTGGAAAGTACCGTAACTTCCTTCTTCTGTAGATCGGCCTTCGCCCACAGGCCATCGATCCTGTTGAGCGTGTTCTCGACATTCCTCACGCACGCGGAGCACACCATGCCCTCCACGTTCAATATGTAGCAGTAGGGATAATCAGATCTTCTGTCGTGCCTGGCATGAACTTTCGCGGTGACTTTTCTTCCCGTTCCGCAGCAGGACTTTCCTGAAACAATGCTCCTGATCACCCTCCAGAGGATCAGCGCCACGATCAGAATGGTAATTACGAGATAGATCCACTTCACCTGAAACTGCCCCTCCAAAAACGGTTAGCACCCGCTAACCCGATAGTTATACATTGCTAACCGTTTTGTGTCAATACATCTTTTTTTGACAATTAGGGATAATCTGCCGGTGTGCCGTCAGTCCGTCAGACGATCAGTTGTTTGAAAGAATGATATTATTCAGCACTCCTTCGAGATATTCCTGTCTGCCTGATACGGGAGCTTTGGGCGCCTTGAGTTCAGAAGCCTTTGCAGCAAGTTCCTCGAGTGTTGCGCTGCCGCTCCTTACCTTCTTTCCGAGTTCTGATTCAAAGGAGGAATAACGCTCCTTGATGTTGTTTTCGAGCCTTCCGTCTTCGATCATCTGAGCTGCCTTAAGCAGTCCGTATGCAAATGAATCCATGCCGAGGATAAATGCATGGAACATAT
>SVJC01000029.1 GCA_015069215.1 Oscillospiraceae bacterium | reverse complement strand
TTACCTGATCGGCAAAGGCGCATCGATCGTCATCCCGTTCTTCATCCTGTACTTCATCAGGAAAAAGCTTATTCCTGCCAAGAAAGATTGAGAGGCCTGCGAGGTTCATATGAATAAACTGTATGTGTTTTTACCCTGCTACAATGAGGAACTGAACATCGGTATCCTCATAGACGAATGGATGGAGCAGGCTGATCAGCTCCGCGAAAACGGATATGATCTTACCGTATGCCCGATCGATGACTGCAGCAAAGACAACACCCGTCAGGTCATGAATGACCATGCGGCAAAATACGGCAGCGATAAGGTCAACGTGATAGTCCATGGAGTTAACAAGAATCTGAGAGGCGGGCTTAACACAAGCATCTCCACTTTCCTTTCAATAGGAAATCCCGGAGACCTCATGTGCCTCATGGACGGAGACGCAACTCACAGTCCGAAGTATGTTCATCCGATGCTCGCGAAAATGAAATCCACAGGCAAGGACTGCATAATTGCATCACGCTATTGTCCGGGTTCTGACGTTGTCGGATTAAAGGGCTACAGAAAATTCTTAAGCGACATGGCAAAGATCTATTATTCCATCGTACTCAGAGTTCCCGGAGTAAAGGATTATACCTGCGGTTACAGACTTTACAAACTCGACTGCATCAAGCGCTTAAAAGAAGTATTCGGAGAAGATCCCATCAAGGAAATGAGCTTTGCCTGCATGATGGAATTCCTTTATAAGCTCCATCTGTCCGGAACAACATTCGATGAGGTCGGTTTCGAACTCAGGTATGATAAGAAACAGGGCGACAGCAAGATGCGCGTATCAAGCACGATCAAGAACAGCCTCTTCTCTGCCCTGCGTTTCAGGAAACTGAAGAAACAGATAAGGAAAGCATAAATCCATGAAGACCGTAATGCTCGTTTTCGGGACAAGACCTGAAGCCATAAAGATGTGCCCTCTCGTTAAGGAACTTCAGAAACGTGAAGGCATCAGGACTGTCGTTGCCGTAACCGGACAGCACAGACAGATGCTCGACCAGGTGTTAAAGATCTTCGACGTAAAACCCGATTACGATCTTGCGATAATGAAAGAGAAGCAGACACTTTTCGATATCACCGTATCAGTCCTCGACGGCATCCGCAAAGTCATAGACGACTGCAAACCAGACGTTGTACTGGTCCACGGCGATACCTCCACTTCCTTTGCAGCTGCACTTTCGGCATTCTACATGAACGTTCCTGTAGGTCATGTCGAAGCGGGACTCCGTACATATGACATCAAGAGTCCTTACCCTGAAGAATTCAACAGAGAAGCCGTCGGCATAATCAGCAACTATAACTTCGCGCCTACGGAAACCGCAAAGGAAAACCTGCTCCGTGAAGGCAAAAAGCCTGACAGCATTTTCGTAACCGGCAATACCGTTATCGACGCGCTCAAATATACTTATTCAGAATCTTATTCTCATCCCGAACTCGACTGGGTCGGTGATTCCAAGCTGATCCTGATCACAGCACACAGAAGAGAGAACTTAGATCACCTTGAAGGTATGTTCCGCGCGATCAAGCGCGTCCTTGACGAACACGATGACATTAAGGCCATCTATCCCGTTCATCTGAATCCCGTAGTCAGGAATGCCGCATCAAACGTTTTCGGCGGAGATGACAGGATCCATCTGATCGATCCGCTCGATGTATCGGACTTCCACAACTTCATCGGCAGAAGCCACCTGATCCTCACCGATTCCGGCGGGATCCAGGAAGAGGCTCCCGGTTTTGGTATTCCCGTACTTGTCATGAGAGATACGACTGAACGTCCTGAAGGCATCAAAGCAGGCACTTTAAGGCTCGTCGGAACCGATGAGGAAACCATCTACCGTAATTTCAAGGAACTGATCACCGACCGCGAGGCGTATTTGAGCATGAGTAATGCCGTTAACCCCTATGGTGACGGACATGCCAGCGAAAGGATAGCTGACATACTCCTGACAGGTACCTGTTCAGGGTTTTACAAGGCTCTTTCCTGACCGTTCTTCACGTTTCCTTTTATAAAATAACGATAATTATAAACACTCAATTAACAGGTGTGTAACAACTATTTGCACACGTGTGCTAAAATATTATCAAGTTTTATTTACAAGGAGGCGGACTATGGACTTAATTAGTTTTGTTAACATGATCGATATCTCGACATGTATCATCTCTGTCGAAACTAATAAAGACGGTTCCTACGGAGACATAAGGATCGTAACAGGCAATGCTCCGTACATAGCTTCCATTGAGACCGTTGACGGTTCGGCGCCAATGATGCTCACGAACAAGTTCGTTCCTGACAGCCTTTATCAGAACTACTTCCCCAAGGATCTGAATTTCGAGGATTTCTGCTACAGATGTGCCGTTTTAAAACAGCCCATGCATACCTACGTACATCCTGACAGGTATGATTTCTGGTTCAATCTTTTCATGATCCCGCTGGGTTCCAAGGGCAACATCCACTACTGCACTTATTCACAGATCCTCACCAAGAACGCGGACAGCGAAGAATTGAGCAACACTTCGATCTCGATCGCTACCGACGTTCTCAATACATGCATCAAGCTCAAAGGCGCAACCAATTTCCAGCATACTATGGATGAGGTCATCTCAGACATCAGAAAGCTCTGCGATGCGCAGTCATGCGTTATCCTTCTGACAGATCACGAGACAAGGACATGCACCGCTTTAAGTGAATCACGCAATGAGTATTCCATGCTTCCGAGCATGACAGGAGTCTTAAGAGAAGGCTTTTATGATCTTACCGCCTCCTGGAAAGATACGATCGGCGGAAGCAACTGCCTTATCGCCAAGAACACAAATGACTGGAATTACATCAAAGAGAAAAATCCGGAATGGTACGAATCGCTCATGGCTAATCACGTCGAGAGCATCGTTCTCTTCCCTCTTACTACCAACGATGAGATCCTCGGATATATCTGGGTATGTAATTTCGATACCGAACATACGGTTAAGATCAAGCAGACACTGGAACTTACAACATTCTTCCTGGCATCGGAGATCGCAAACCGCAAGCTCATGGACAGGCTTAAGCTCTTAAGTTCGATCGATATGCTCACAGGCGTTCTCAACAGGAACGAGATGAACAACAGGATCGACAGCATAAGAAAAAACGAGGATGACTCGTTAAAGGGTGTCGGAATAGTTTTCGCAGATCTCAATGGACTTAAGAAAGTAAACGATCATGGCGGCCATACGGCAGGTGATCTCCTTCTTAAGAATGCGGCGATCGTTCTGCAGAACGCTTTCGTCGGTGACGAGATCTTCCGTGCCGGCGGCGACGAGTTCATGGTGCTTCTCTCCTTCACTACCGAGGAAGACATCATCCAAAAGTGCAACAAGGCAAGATCGCTTTCTAAGAATTATGACAATGTCTCGTTTGCTTTGGGTTACAGCTATCAGACTGATTCTTCTGACATCACCGAAGCACTAAAGCTTGCTGATATGAGGATGTACGAAGACAAGGAAAGATTCTACAAGGCAAACCCTGATATGAAGAGATGAGAGAGCTCAACAATCAATCTGATTTTCTGAAAACAAAGGACGCGGGTACGATCCCGCGTCCTTTTTTGTGTTTTTGAACAGGAGTCACGTCCTGACGATACATGCATCGTCGATCTGATCTACGCTCTTAAATCCCGTGCAGCTCATTATGAATCTGAGCTCACTGTTTACTTTGGTTACAAACTTTTCGACACCGGGAGTCCCTTCAGCTTCAAGTACTGGAAGCATTGATCTTCCAACCGCCGCCGCGTCAGCACCTAAAGCGAGACACTTATAGACATCAGCTCCAGAAGCGATGCCGCAGTCGACAAAGATCTTAACACCTCTTCCTGATAGAGCTTTCTTGATCGAAGGCAGGATCATCATGGGCGGGACCGCATAAGGAAGCCTTCCGTGATGGTGGCTGACTATGATCGCCTTAGCTCCAAGATCTGCGCATTTAACGGCTTCCTCTTCGCTTAACACGCCCTTGACCACAAACGGAAGCTTAGTCGATTCGATGTAAGAGCGGATCATATCTGAAGTCTGAACATCCATCTTTTCACCGACTACAACATCAAGGCCTTCCGCGCCGAAGATGTGATCTATGTCCATGCCGATAGCGAATGCTCCCACGTCCTCGGCAAACTTCATCTGGTCTTTTACCTTCCCGTTATCCGCATAAGGCTTGACGATGCGGACGGTCCTGGCTCCGGTATCCGCAATGCGCTTAAACATGTCGTTTTCCACCATGCCGACGAAATTCAATATGTTCATGTTCTTGGCTGCGGCTGAGTATTCCTCAAGGCCGTTCAGGCTGCGTCCCTCATACTGCCTGAGATGCGAAAACGCAGGCATCATGACGGGGCTTGCAAACTTCTCTCCGAAAAGCTCCACGCTTGTGTCAGCGACCACCGAATCGATAAGGCGCTCCTTGATCAGGATGCTGTCCATATAACGTTCGGTTATCTCGTTGCTGTCAGATATCCTGCTGTATGCCATCTAGCACCTCCTTAAGGTAATACATATAGTGAATGTATTCTTCATCCGTATTTAGATGCTCGAGGATCACGGGCATGTCAGGATCGATGGCGTTCATCTTTTCCACATAGTAGCGCAAAGGGAATTCGCCTTTTCCGGGAGCACATTCCTCAAGGCGGAATGTGTATTCCTCACTGAGATGAACATCCTTGATATGGCAGCTCCTTATCCAGTTTCCAAGGAGCTTTGCGCAGCGGTCAACAAACTCTTCCGCACCGTAATATCTCTCGAAAGAATTGGTCATGTTTATGATGTCCATGTGCACCGCGAAACGCTCACGATCGACCTCTTCGATCAGCCTAACATAATCCTCCGGACCCGTCGGGGCCATCCACGGCATCGGCTCCAATGTGAAATACGTGTTGCTGATCTCAGATCTGTTGATGATCTCACGGACCATTGCAACTATCTGCTTTCTGGTCTCTTCAGTAAAGTTTTCCCTGTAGTGTCCGTCCCAGCGCGGACCTATTGCACCTGCGACATTTACCGCACACCTTGCGCCTATCCTGTCAGCTAACTGAAGCTGTCTTACACAATAATCCCTTTGCGCTTTTCTGTCCCCGGGGTCGACTGACATGGCATTTCTCCAAATGCCGACTTCGGCTATCAGGAGATCATTTGCGTTGGCGGCCTTTACGTACTCGTCGATCTTATCTTCGGGATCGTTTGCCGAGAGAGGAAAGGCCACTGCGCGGCACCCCAGTTCCACCTGCGTTTTAGCCCACTGCTGCGGCGAATCATGCTTAAGGGGGCTTGATGTTCCAAGTCTCATAACTACCTCATTACTAACCTAATTCCTTAGTCTCTCCGACTATCTTTATTCCGATATCGCAGTTGACTTTCCTCTTCATCGCTTTGTCCGCATTGCCCGTGAAATGGCCGTATTTAAACGTTCCTATGGACACCGTAAGATCCGATATCACATACAGGTCACCAAGACCCGTATCACCGTTAAGTCCGCTGTTGATATCGGCACTTACGACATAAGCTCCCGACGAATTTATCTTTTCTATTGCGGTCTTTGCAGGCTCTCTAGCTTCGCCCTTAAATCCCGTTCCGAAAATGCAGTCAACGATGGTCTTGTATTTGCGGTAATCAGCATCAGATACGACCGGTATTCCTTTTGAGGCACAGATGTCAAAGTAGTACTTTCCGTCTTCCGAAAACGAATCAGAATAAAGAAGAACGATCTCACATTCGATGCCGTTATCCTTAAGCAAAGATGCGGTCACGAAGCCGTCACCTGCGTTATTTCCTTTTCCGCAGATTATTCCTACAGGCCCTTTCCAGCTGACCTGTTCATAGATCGCCTTACCTGCCCTGAACATCAATTCCTTTGACGGGACAAGATTTTCGATGGTCCACTTGTCGCTTTCGCGCATTACTCCGACAGATACACAATCAGGCATTTCAGATTCCTTTTCTTCAAGCATTTGAGGATAATTATATCAAAACATAAAGAACTGTTGACATTCGTTTCCGCTATACGCAATAATTCAAATATAGTCGGAACAGGCAAACCCTTGCGAGCATATTTTGAGGTGATCCTATGCTATTCGTTTTATTGTTCTTGGCAGCATTCATTTTTTTCATCGTTGAACGAAAGATCAAGTGTTCATTCATTCCGGGCATAGTTGTTACATTAATACCTTGTTTCCTGATCGTTTGGGATTTTGTCAATAACAGCTTATTGCGCGGAAGGTATTACCGGGTCATAAGAAATCTCGGATTGGGCAGAGTAAGAGCGTCCGCCATTTTACTCATTTCTACCGGCATTGCAATACTTGCGCCGGTTTGTATCGTAGTCTTGTTTTTCCTTGGAAAGCTCGTAGGCAAGGCCTTGTTCATCGCCGAAAAAGACGGCAAAGGTTATAACAGGATTGCCAAGATCTTATATATCACAGCCTCTGCGCTCGTCGGAATCTCAGGCATCATATGGATTCCATATAATTCCTTCAGGCCTTCAAGATACGGGGTGGAATTATACAAAAAACTCCTGGCCTTCATGAAGTTTTACGGAGTATCAAGGTTTCCACGGGGAATTCCGATCCTCTTCGGGAGCATCCTGATCTTTATCAGCATCACATGCATTGTGTTGATCTGCACGAAGATCCCGTTTTATAAGAATCTTAAGTCCACAGCTCCGGCAGGAGAAACAGGCACAGTACAAACTTCCGGAAAAAACCTTTTCTCTCTTATCGGAATGATCCTTTCCGCCATCGGAAATCTGGGAACATGGATCACGGCGTTAGTCGGTATCGTTTCATGGAAAAGGATCTATTTCTATAACGGATACGAATACACAAAAGTACTCTGCACGTTATTCCTTATTCTCATGCTTGTCGGCATTGTCTTCCTGATCATCGGAATGGCCAAGCTGCCGGCGCAAAAGAACGGCGCGAAACGAGTGGTGTTCCTGATACTCAGCATCATCCTGCTGGCGGCATCAGTGATAGATTCGATATGGCTGATAATAAATGCCATGCGGTACGTATTCAAGCTTTAAACGTATATTGAAGTTTCTTCAGCAGGTCAACACCTTAACTTCAAGATCTGCCGCTGAGGACAGATCGTAATCCGGAAGGGATATCTTTACCGATGCCTTCCCTGGCACGCCGGTACTCCTAACATAAACACCGCCCATTCCGCCGTTGATATCGGCAAGTGAAGGACCCAGGACTTCTATCCCGCCGGCAAGTTCTATCTGTGCCTGCCTGTTAAAGAACGGCATGACATTGCCGTATTCGTCGGTGATCTTTATCCTTATCGCGGCAACATCGTATGTCTTATCCTCAACCAGTTCATTGGAAGAGACATCAAGAGCCAGCCGGAGTCCGGACATAGCGCTCTTTGTAACCGTCTTAACGACTTTTCCGTTCATGATGCCGTCAAATCTGAATCTTGTAGCTTCGCCGCCCCAGTTGCCGAAGTATTTACCGAAGAGCATATAAGCATCGTCGAACTTCATCTTAAATCTCACCATGGCTTCGGCCATGGTAAGCTTCATCTTCAGAGGCATATTTTCCATGCCGTAAACAGCAGAGAAATTCAGCGCATCCTTGACAATCTTGTTCTGCCGGTCGGTAAAGCCTTCCTGCTCCTTCATCTGGTCACCGATGTAATCGTCTATGAGCATCGGCGGTGAGATCAGATTCTTATAGGAGGAATCTTCACGCGTGTATTCCTTTATGAACACATCGTTCTTATACATCCTCACACTGTCGCAGTTTGAAAAGATATAGACTTCTCCCCTGTTGCCCGCAGGATGCTCACCGATATCCATGGATGAGCTTACTTCCAGGACAGGTCCGATAGATCTATTCTGGCTCGCATATGCATATGCAGCGAGTTTGGGATTCCTGAACATATCGGTAACACCGTGATAGCACACTCTGTCACCTGATCCGAAGTCCTTATGCGTATTGTAATCAAACATGCACCAGCCAAAAGATCCTAAGATGTCTTCATTGCCCATTACACTGTCGAGCACATTGCAGTGCCTCAATGCGTGTTCCTGCCTGTGAAGCTCGGAATCAAATGCCTTGGTCGGGAACATGTGGCCGTTATACTCGCTGATGAAGTATGGCTTGTTCATGTCAGACGTGACGTTTTTCTTCTGCTCGCACCCGGCTGTCTTTCCGTTATGGCTGAAATCGTTAAAGGCATATACGTCTTCCAGGAGTGAACTCTTCTTAAGGTATCTGACACCTGAGGTCTGACGTGTGGGATCGAGATCGTGGGCTTCCTTATTTGTGCGGACATAGAGTTCGTCGCAGTCGACGGATTCATTGATCCTTATGCCCCAGAGTATTATCGACGGATGGTTCCTGTACTGTGTGACCATTTCGCGCGTGTTGATGACAGCCTGTTCTTTCCATGCTTCATCACCGATATTCTGCCAGCCGGGTATCTCCGTAAATACGAGAAGCCCGATCTCATCGCATCTGTCTATGAAATGATGAGACTGCGGATAGTGAGATGTCCTTACGGCATTAAGTCCCAGCTCGTTCTTTAAGATATCGGCATCCAGCCTCTGCATGGATCTCGGCATCGCATATCCGACATAAGGCCAGCACTGATGGCGGTTTAATCCTCTAAGCTTTATCTTCACGCCGTTAAGATAAAATCCGTCATTTTTAAATACCGCATCGCGGAAACCGAACCTGACAGTGAATGTATCTTCCCTGCCGCCGTTTCTGAGCGTCATAGAAAGCTCGTAAAGTTTGGGATCATCAAGCGTCCAGAGTTCTGCCTCTTCTGTCTTGATCTCAGCTTCCTTTCCGCATGGGCCGGCGAAAATGGCTTTTCCCGAATACATGTCGGTGATAACACAGGCGAGATCACCTGAGCCTTCGATCTCAGTCTTTATCTTGACTGTCTTATCTGCGCCCGCGCTTACGAAAACATCCCTGATGTGCTCCTTCTCTTTTACATCAAGATGGACTTCCCTGTAGATGCCGCCGTAAGTCATATAGTCGATCACAAATCCGAAAGGCGGAACATTCAGGGATTCACGGCTGTCGCACTTAACGGCGATCACATTCTCTTCGCCGAACTTAAGATGATCCGAAAGATCGGCCGTAAAAGCCGTATAACCGCATGAATGCCTTGCAACAGATACTCCGTTGACATAGATTTCAGCTTCGTGCGCTACTGCGTCAAAGGTAATGAATACTTTCTTTTCCTTCCATTCAGAAGGAACACTTATGGTCTTCCTGTAGCACGAGACCATCTGGTATACGTGAGCATCGAAATAATTAAGCGGCGTGACCTTAACGGTATGAGGGATCCTCACGGTCTCCATCCCGCTGTCTTCATAGGACGGCTTAACCATCTCTTCGCTAAATACTTCAGCCCAAAGCCAGCCGTTATTGATATCGATCCTCATAAGTTCACTCCCGGCAAACTGTCATCCTGTCTTCTCAATGGTATATATCCTCGATCCGAAGTCCGGATAATATCTCATGTTCTCATTGTATCCGCCCGATGCAAAAGCGCTCCTTAAATGAACGCCGGCATACATCATGGCATCGCCGTACATGTCGTGCTTTTCTGATTCCGCCTTAATCTTATAGAACTTCGCGATGAGATTATGAATAAATCCGTCCTGCTTAACGTGGAACGGAGCAACATAGTTTACAAGTCCTCCGAAATCACGAAGATCGAATTTAAGATCTCTCCCTTCCAGATGATACTTACTGTCAGGATCAAGTCCCATGGGTTTTAAAACACACCATTGGGCATTGGGATGAGTTAATATCTGCATCGTCATGGATACGGCTTTTGCCTTATCCTCCGATACCACGGTCCATGAGATCTCGTTGCCCGGGACGGGCTCTAAAGCGCTTATCCCGTGACCGCCGGGAAGATCTCCTCCGCAGGACCTTGAATCATTAACGGAAGATATCCTGTAGAACCTTCCGAACTGCATGACTTCGCGCCATTCCTTATACATTGCTATCTGCGCTCTTACCGCTTCGATATCATCTTTGCTCATGTCGCAGAGATTGCACTCATAACCTAATACGCCGAATGATGCGACATTAAAGCGCGTCTCTATCGGTGTTCTTCTTAATGTCTGGTGATTCGGGCAGTCAGATACATGCGCCGTCACTGTCGACATCGGATAACCGTAAGAATAACCGTTCTGGATCTCCGATCTGCAAAGTGCGTCTGAATCATCGCTCGCCCAGATCTGCGGGAAGAAACTAAGTATGCCCAGGTCGAACCTGTTGCCGCCTGACGCACAGCCTTCGAAAAGGATTTCAGGGAACTTCCCGGTAAGTTCTCTCATAACGCGGTAAAGGCCGAGCATATATCTGTGCGATACTTCGCCCTGCCTGTCAGAAGGGATCGCCTTCGAAAAGATATCCGAGAAATTGCGGTTCATGTCCCACTTAACATAGGAGATATCTGCCGACGAGAACACATCGCTCATGGCCTTGATCAGATAATCCTGGACTTCAGTGTTGGAGAGGTCCAGCACCATCTGGTTCCTGCCTTCCGAATGCTTCTTTCCCGGGATCTCCATCGCCCATTCCGGATGTGCTCTGTAAAGCTCGCTGTTGCGGCTTACCATCTCAGGCTCAACCCAGATGCCGAACTCGAGACCGAGTTTACGGACTTTGTCGCAGATGCCTTTAACACCGTGCGGAAGTTTCTTTTTGTTGGGATACCAGTCACCTAAAGATGACGTGTCATCATTACGCCCGCCGAACCACCCGTCGTCCATTACGAAGAGTTCGATGCCGACGGACTTAGCTTTTCGCGCAAGGCGAAGAAGCTTAGCTTCGCTGATATTGAAGTAAGATGCTTCCCAGGAATTTAAGAGAACAGGCCGAAGTCTGTCCTTCCACGGACCGCGCAGGATATGCTTCGACACAAAGCCGTGCATCTGCCCGCTCATTCCGTTATATCCCGCACAGGAATATGTCATGACCGCTTCAGGGGTCAGGAAGGACTCTCCTTTCGATAGTTTCCATTCAAAGCCTGTCGGATTGATGCCCGACAAGAACCTGACTTTGCCGAAAGGGCTCTTCTCCACAGACTCATAGTGATTGCCGCTGTATACAAGATTGAAGCCGTAAACTTCACCGTATTCTTCTGTTGCTCCGCGCTTTGAGAGCATGACAAAAGGATTGGCGCTATTGGATGAATTGCCCGTAAACGAAGAATTCACAAGGCGTGCCGAAGATACGGACATGTCAGTACGCTTCATCTCCCTCGCCCATGCGCCGGTGAACGTGCTGAACACATATTCACCGGGATCAAAGTCGATCTGGCAGCTCATGAGCTTTCTTATCCTGATGTCGACTTCTCCTTCGTTGATAAGTTCAGCGGTTCTCGTGATGACATCTGTATCAGGATAGACGCAATAGATAAGTTCGAGCTTTAAGGAGTTTTCTTTGTCTGTCAGAGTAACCGTGAGCACTTCCGCATCTTCACCGCAGGATGACGGAAGGCCTTCCGTGCCGCCGTCCCTGCCTTTACTCTCTCTGTATCCCGAGTACAGAAAATCCGAGGTCATGCTGCCGTCGGAATTGACGATCTCAAGGAAAGCCTCCCTTACGTCACCTTTGCCGAAGGAGCTCATCTCGAGGCGCATGTCTGCCAAAGAGAAATTTGCGTTCTCAGGTGAATAGACAACTGTCGTGCCCGGAGCAAACTCGTGCTGCTCGATAAGTCCGTCAGCATCATCCATGTGGATCTTCCGTCCGTAATACAGATGTTCTATGTGGCCCGTATCCAGTACCTTCATGGCATACGTCGTATGACCGGTATCAAGGATAAACAGCGGGTTCTTATCTCCTTTTACTGTGATCATGGCCTTTAGCTCCTTGATTTAAGCTCAGCTGTTATTTCTTCGATCTTCTTATCTGTCAGGATATATTTTCTCTTAAAGATCACCAAGGCTATCACAAGAATAAATATTGGCGTGAGCGTCATTACCATTCTCAGGCCGAACACCGCGCTTGTATCGATCGTCTCAACGACATTGTTCCTGAGTTTTGATACTTTCTCCATGAGAACTGCAAGGTTCATCTCGCTGTTGCTCTGTTCCTGGATCTTAAATACAGCAAGACAGACGGATGCGACGAGTGCCGCAATACCGGAGGCGAGCTTTACGACGAATGTCTGCATCGAGAAGATGACCGACTCGTCTCTTCTGCCGTTCTTAAGTTCACCGTAGTCACAGGTATTGGCGAGGAAGATCGTGCAGATGACATTGAGTATCCCGACCGCGCCCATGATGAAGAAACCGGGCACGAAGAAAGGATATACGCTCTTTGTTCCGAGAAGCGACAACGTGAGAAGGATGATGTATCCGCCAATTGCAGAGAACACTCCGATGTAGAAGATCTTCATCGTGTCGAATGCTTTTCGAAGAAGCGGGAAAAGGAGCATCATCGCAAGTATCTGCATCGCGCCCGCAAAGGTGTTGAACAGAGTATAATTGCCCTGCCAGTTAGAGCCTGCGAGATCGTACTTGAAGAAGTAGATCAGAAGGTTCGATGTGATATATGTTGCAGTGTTGAAGAGCACGATCGTAATGACTATCGTCATGGCCTGATCGTTTCCGAGAAGAGCTTTGAACATCTGTTTGACCGAAGGGGTCTCCATGTCGACAGATGACTTCTCCTTGATGCAGAGACAAGTGATCCCGATGAAGACGATAAACAGGATGCCGATGATAAGAGAGAAATACTTGAAGCCGACTCTTTCAACCTCCAGCGTGGAATTCATCGTAAGATCCGCTTTTATGGTATCGCTTGCGGTGATCTTCTGATAAGCTTCATGATCAACATAGAACACGAGTCCCGCTTCGCCTGAAGTCTCTGAATCCTTAACGAATTCCACCTTGGAAGAAGCAGCGGTAACGCCGTTTGCCGTAAATGCATATTTCGTGTTGGAATCATTGAATGAATAGACATCTTCAAATGCCTTCCCGGAGCCGACTATGGCAACAGATACATCCTGTTTGTCAGCTGCATACTCAGTAACGTTCGATGTGGGGTTACCGTCGCCGTCGAGCTCGATAACATATGTATTGATCCTTGTATCTGCCGTTGAGAACTGCTTAGTGATGTTCGCAGTGCTCTTTGCCGTAAGCGAAGATCCGATAGCCGTGACTGCCATGACAGTAAGGACGGTTACGAGTGCGGAACCTACGCCTGCACATGAACGTCCGAGTGCCGAAAGACCTTCTCTCTCCTTGCCGCCTTCGGTAAATGCGGGGATCATCGACCAGTAAGGAATGTCCATCATGGTATAAGTCACGCCCCAGAGGATGTACGTTACGGCAGCATAAGCGATGAGGCCCTTGCCGTCCAGTGACGGCGGAGCAGCGAACATAAGGAAGAGGACAATTGCGTTAGTTATCGTACCGATCATGAGCCAGGGACGGAACTTACCCCAACGGGTCTTTGTTTTCGCGACCACAACACCCATGATGGGATCGTTAAAAGCGTCGAAGACCCTGGCGACCAGCAGGATGATTCCCATTGCGATCGCACTCGTCTTCAAGATGTCCTGGAAATAGTAAAGGACATAAGAAGCCGAGAGCATGTAGACCATGTCTTTACCTACGGCACCAATGCCGTAAGCGAATTTCTCTTTTCCGGTTAAACCTTTCTTAGTCTCCATAACTTCACATCTCCTTTCTTATTTCTTCATTCCCATTGCGATCTTCACGACCTCGTATGCACCGTCGTAGATCCCTGCGGATTTGTTCCTGATTATGTTTCCACACATGTCGGATAAGAATGTATCGTCGTCGATAAACAGCCTTAACATCTGCAGCGTGTGAGGGATATCCCTGCACTCCAATGTCCCGTCGCCGATCTCTGCCGAGTGGATCGCACCCCACTGCTCATGGCCACCGATCCTTCTTATGAACAGCTTCGGAACGGGATAGAAAGCAAGTTCCGAAGGCTTTGTGACGAGCACATCGCAGGATCTCATCAGAAGGTTTGTCGCATATACCGCTTCGAAGATATTCTCGTGGCAGAAAAGATTGATTCCGCTGACGTCGCCTTCTATTGCATCTTCGCAGAACTTTCTCGTACCGTTCCAGTCGTTGAAGTGAGTCCTGGTGACGTCTTCGATACCGGGAACCATTTTCTTCAAGTCTTCCCAGACATTTTTATAGTCACCGATATTTACGTAGAGCGCAGCCTTTCCGTTCTTTATGTCAGGCATGAGTTCCTTGATCATCGCTGCGAAGATCTCTTTCTGGGCACCTGCGCCTCCGATCGTAAGAAGGAATCTCATCGGTTTGCCGGAAGCTTTCCTTGCAATGCGGCGCGCACAGTCATCTTCGATATTTGATACGAGCTCATGGTCGATATAATGACCGACATATCTAAGGCTTTCTGAAGGCATCGGGTTTAAAACCTTTTCGCCGTCCATTCCATTGCAGATCCTGTAACCCTGATATGCGTAATGTGTCTGGACAGTATGGATGCTTCCCTCCGCAAAGTGCAGTGCCATCGGCCAGTTATCGGGAATGGCATTCACGACATTTCTCATCCCTGCGTGGATCGCGGCCTGGGCAGGCCATACATGTGTTGCAACGACAGGAATGTCCTTGGGCACGTTCTTGTAAACAGGCGCCATGAGCTCAGCATTCTTCTGGTCTGCCGCATTATAGGAGAGCTTTCTGAAGCCCTCATAGTTTAAAGGCTCCCATACGATCTTATTAAAGAGAGTAAACTTCTGGGAAAGTCTCGAGCCCATGGAATAAAGATCGTTCTGCGCACTGATGACCTTCGTGCATGTAGTATCCTTATATGAATTAAGATCCATCCAGTAAGGCACATATCCCAATGCATTTGCAGCAGACGCTATCGCCATTGAGATCCTGTAATGACCGAATCCCATTCTGATATTGCCGACGATAATGCCCTTCTCATTGTCAAAGCCTTCGGATGTGCCGTCAGAAGCGTCACCGATGACGATGTTCCTTACTCCTAAGATGTCTCCGATATACTTATTTTCGATGACTCTGGCAGAATAATCCCTTCCCGAATCATCGCCGAATTTCTTTGCGTATTTCTTCTTTGACTTTACTGCCTTCCTGACAACAGATCCCGGCTGGCTGTTTCCGAAAATCACTTCAGATCTTTCCATATCATTTCCTCCTCATCACACGGAGATGCCGTTTAATAGGATGTCCACCACTTCGTTTAAGTAATCGTTGTATTTCTTGCCGCTGCCCTTCATTACGTTCTTCTCGAAAAATCTCTCAAGAGAGGCTTCCATCATGATCTTGAAGATCGTAAGGTCAGCGTCTTCTCTTATGAGACCTTCTTCCTTACCCTGCTCCAAGAGCTTAAAGGCCGGTTCCCATCCGGTCTCAAGACGCTTTTTCAACTTCTTATAGACCTTCGGATATTTGTCTTTAAGTGAATACAGCTCATGGAAATTGATGTTCCTGTAGCTCTCAGGCATCGCGGATAAAAAGAGCCTGATCTTCTCCAAAGTTGTATATTCGCCGGAATCAAGTATTTCTTTCTCTCTGATCTTTATGTTGTCGAAAACATAATCGACCATTGTCTCGAAGATCTCGTCCTTGCCCGAGAATTCTTTATATATGGTCTTCTTGGAGATCTTAAGCTCATCGGCGACATCGTCCATCGTGAGCTTTAGGCCCTTTTTATTAAAGACCTGTATCGTACCTTTAAGGATCTTCTCTCTTATCTCGGTCAGCATAACGTTCAATTCCCCTTTGGAAACTGAATATTATTTTCGAGTTTCCACCATTATGATAACAACTTTCCTGAGAAAATGGGCATCCGACTTGGAAACTGGATTTACAAAATTAGTTTCCGAGTATTGTGCAAATTACCCATATCACTGTTCTTGGGACTCACTCTATAATCTTGGTATAAGAACTCTTGAAGGAGCCTTACCATGCCCGATCTGACAACTGTTGATTATAAAGACATATACTGTACTGACGAGGCGGCATCTCTTCAGCCTGAAAGATACGCTGATGCAGTAAAGAGTTTTAGTGATGCTTTCGGCAGCCGTGAAGTTCAGGCAGTCTTCTCAGCACCCGGCAGGACTGAGATCGGCGGCAACCACACCGATCATCAGCATGGCGAAGTTCTCGCCGCATCTATCAACAGGGATGCGATCGCGGTCGTATCGTGTAACGGAAGCAATTCAGTCAACGTACTTGCCGACGGCTTCGGACTCATAAGCTTAGATATAAATGATCTTGATATCAGAGAAAAAGAAAAAGGCACCACAGCCGCACTTATAAGAGGCGTTCTTGCAGGACTTAAAAGTACGGGTTACCGCCTCGGCGGATTTGACGCCTATGTCACCAGCGATGTCCTGATCGGCGCGGGTCTCTCCTCATCTGCAGCTTTTGAGACACTTATCGGAACTATTGTCTCAGGCCTTTTTAATGACATGAAGATAGATCCTGTCACGATAGCGAAGGTTGGCCAGGCTTCTGAGAACAGCTACTTCGGCAAGCCATGCGGCCTCATGGACCAGATGGCGTGCTCAGTCGGCAACCTTGTCCATATCGATTTTAAAGACCCTTCTGATCCCATCGTCGACAAGGTGGATTTCGATTTTGCCAAGACAGGCTATGTGCTCTGCATCACGG
This sequence comes from Oscillospiraceae bacterium, assembly GCA_015069215.1. Classification (GTDB taxonomy): domain Bacteria; phylum Bacillota; class Clostridia; order Saccharofermentanales; family Saccharofermentanaceae; genus Saccharofermentans. The sequence goes on along the minus strand of SVJC01000029.1, from coordinate 3,723 downwards.
ACACCAAGGGTTCCCACGCAGATCTTACCGACGAATATGCAGCAGTCCCGCAAGAGATGAAGAAGGTCGCAGCGCTTTTAGGATACGATGTTCTCCGTCCCGTAACGCTAGATGACATCCTTAGTAATGCCGGTATGCTCCGTGAAAAGGCGGGAGACCGTGCAGTATTAAGAGCGATCCATTTTGTTAATGAGACACGCCGCGCAAATGAGGAAGCAGCTTCGCTTAAGAACAATGACTTTGACACCTTCTTGAGGCTGGTCAGAAGTTCCGGTGATTCTTCCTTCAAATATCTCCAGAACGTTTATGCCAACAAGGATGTAACGGTCCAAAACGTGTCTCTGGCGCTTGCCTTAAGCGATTCGGTATTGGGACCCGATGAAACATCCAGAGTCCACGGAGGCGGCTTTGCAGGCACCATACAGGCATTCGTAAAGAAGGAAAATGCGCATATGTATCAGGAGACAATGAACAAGGTCTTCGGCAAGGGCGCATGCGAGATCTTATCGGTACGTAAATACGGCGGCATCAGAGTGATCTGACGGAGGCTCATTATGATCAACACTTATATCACCGAACTTGTTAATTACGGAATCAGCAAAGGTCTTATCAGCGGGCATGACCGTGTTTATACGGTAAACCGGCTTGCTGAGCTTTTCGAAACAGATGAATACAAAGCTCCCGAAAATGATCCTGCTCCAAGAGACCTTCATCTCATCCTTGAAGACATGATGTCCTGGGCTTATTCGCATGGCATCATGAAGAGCGATACCACTGCAGGCAAGGATCTTTTCGACACTAAGATAATGGGGATGCTTACTCCTCCCCCTTCCTTAGTCATCAACAGGTTCAATGAACTCTGCAAAGTATCCTCAAAGAATGCTACAGACTGGTATTACGCTTTTTCGAAGGCAACGAACTATATTAGGACCGACCGCATCGCCAAAGACGTAAAGTGGGTCACTCCGACAGAGTTCGGCGACATCGATATAACCATCAACTTAAGCAAGCCCGAAAAAGATCCCAGAGACATTGCCGCAGCAGGAAGAGCCAAGAGCACCTCATACCCGAAGTGCCTCCTCTGCCCTGAGAACGAAGGCTACGCAGGGACACTGACTCATCCGGCAAGACAGAATCACAGGATAATCCCCATCACGCTTGACGGCGAAGAATACTATCTGCAGTACTCACCTTACGTCTACTACAACGAGCACTGCATAATCCTTAACAAGGAGCACATCCCGATGGTAATAAACCGTTCGACATTCAAAAAGCTCCTTTGCTTTGTCGAACAGTTCCCGCATTACACTGCAGGCTCTAATGCCGACATCCCGATCGTGGGCGGATCGATCTTAAGCCACGATCATTTCCAGGGCGGTGCATACACCTTCCCGATGGCAAGAGCCGGTTACAAAAGCACATTTATCATCCCGGAATATGAAGATCTTACTGCCGGCATAGTCAATTGGCCGATGTCGGTAATAAGGCTTCAGGGCGGCGATATAGAGCGCATCACTGACTGCGCTGACATGATCTTAAACAAATGGAGATCCTATACCGACGAAGGCGCTTTTATCATCGCTGAGACAGACGGCGTTCCTCACAATGCCATAACGCCCATCGCCCGCATGAACAAAGACGGCAGATTCGAGATGGATCTTGTCCTGCGGAACAACATCACGACTGAAGAACACCCCATGGGCGTCTACCATCCGCACGCCGAATACCATCACATAAAGAAAGAGAACATCGGTCTCATCGAAGTAATGGGTCTTGCGGTCCTTCCTGCTAGGCTCAAGAAAGAGATGTCCCTGCTGGAAGACGCGATCTTATCGGGTTCTGACATCCGTTCGTCCGAAGACATCTCCAAGCATGCCGACTGGGTCGATGAATGGAAAGCTGATTACGATCTGTCATCCCCGGAAGCCGTTCAAAGCGCGCTTCAAAACGAGATCGGAAAGACCTTTGCAAAGATCTTAGGCTGCGCCGGCGTCTATAAGAATGACGAAGACTTCATGAGGTTTATAGATACGCTTTAAAAGAAACATAAACCGCAGCACGAATAAGTAAAAAAGTGCCGTTCACTTCGGGCGAGCGGCACTGTTCTTGATTACGGGAGCTTTTCTTTTCTTAATGTGATTTCCCACGATCTCGGAGACATCGGAGATCGTCATGAACGCCGAGACATCGGCATCGTTGATTATCTTCTTGATCGCAGGCACTTCGACTCTTGTGATGACACAGTAGAGCACGGTCTTCTTACCGTTACTGACCATGCCCTTGCCTTCCATCTGCGTGCAGGTACGGCCGAGCTGCGAATAGATCTTATCTGCAATATCCTTGCCGTGATCGGTGATTATCATGACTGACTTGCCCTGCTCCATGCCGTTTTCGACAATATCGATGACCTTCGATGTGATGAAGTACGTGAGGAGTGAATAAAGGGCCCTGTCCAATCCGAAAAGCATTCCAGCAACGCCGTAGATCACGATGTTAAAGAACAAAACGATCTGTCCTACGGAGAACTCGGTGTTTTTGGAAAGGAACATCGCGACTATCTCGGTTCCGTCAAGGCAGCCGCCGTAACGGAGGATAAGGCCGACTCCGATACCGAGCAGAACGCCTCCGAACGCCACGACCAGGATCTCCTTGTCCGTTACCTCCTTCATATCCTCGAAAATGCCGAGGAATACGGAGAATATAACCATCGCATAGATAGCTTTGACAAGGAACCTCATGCCCAGGCGTTTAAAGCCGAGGATCATGAAAGGAATGTTCAGGACAATGGTGAGGACGCCCAGAGGCAAGCCTGACAACTGGCTTATGATCATCGAGATACCGACGACGCCGCCATCAAGGATCTTAAAAGGCACAAGGAATTCCTCAAGTGCGAACGCCGCGATCACGGCTCCAACAGTAATAAAGAAAAGTGGTGCTATCCACTGTCTGAATATCCTATTCATATTCCGTCACACCTTGCCTTTGATATTTTTTCATAATACAACAAAATCCCGGCGAAAAAACGCCGGGATCTTATTTGTTATGTATTTGAAACCTGATTATTTATTGAGTCTTGCCTCAAGAGCTGCCTTCTGATCCTCATAACCGGGCTTGCCGAGGAGAGCGAACATGTTCTTCTTGTATGCTTCAACGCCGGGCTGGTTGAAAGGATTTACAGCGAGGAGGTATCCGGAGATTCCGCAGGCCTTCTCGAAGAAGTAAATGAGTTCACCCAATGAGTAAGCTGTCTGTTCAGGCATGTGGATGAGGAGGTTCGGAACCTTACCGTCAACGTGAGCAAGGATAGTTCCCTGCATTGCCTTAACGTTTACATCGTTCATATCCTTGCCGGAAAGGAAGTTGAGACCGTCAAGGTTGTCAGGATCGTTAGGGATCTCGAAAGATCTTCTGGGCTGGTCGATCTGGACAACAGTCTCATACATGATCCTTGCACCGTCCTGAATGTACTGGCCCATGGAGTGGAGGTCTGTCGTGTTATCAACGCCTGCCGGGAAGATTCCCCTTCTGTCCTTACCCTCGGACTCGCCGTAGAGCTGCTTCCACCATTCTGTCATGTAGTGGAAAGAAGGTTCATAGTTGACCATGATCTCTGTTGAATAACCGGAACGGAGCAGGCAATTACGTACTGCAGCATACTGATAGCAGGGATTCTCTGCCAAAGACATCTTCTTGTATGCCTTGGAAGCGTCTCTAGCGCCCTTC